>CALIQO010000119.1 GCA_938044055.1 uncultured Saprospiraceae bacterium | reverse complement strand
ATGGTATGGATCTAAAAAGAACCATGGTGATGGTTGTTTTAGCCATGCAGTTCTGTTACATATTTGGAACCTACAATATTGGGCATCAGCACTTTGTAGCTGCAGGTCAGTATATGGGTTTCCTAGAAGGTTTTCACTTAAAGCTTGCTCATGGATTGATTAAGATGCTGCCGATATTCATATGGGCACATGTAATCGGATTGGGTATAGAATTTTATTTTGCCTATAAGAAGGGACACAGTGTAGAGGAAGGATTCTTAGTGACAGGAGCACTTATACCTCTTATTATGCCTCCTGACATTCCTATCTGGATCCTATGCGTTTCCGTAGCATTTGCGGTAATAATCGGTAAGGAAGCATTCGGTGGAACAGGGATGAACATATGGAATATAGCCTTGTTGGCAAGGGTATTCGTCTTTTTCGCTTATCCCACTACGATCTCAGGAGATGAAGTATGGGTATCTGGATTCGAATCAACCCTTGCTGGAACATCGGCGGATTATGGATGGTGGCATACTGGATTTTTCAACACCTTATTTGAGTGGATGGGCGTAGGCGGTTTCGATGCCACTGCAACAGCTGTTGTAGATGGATACACAGGTGCTACGCCACTTAGTCTTGCTTATCAAGGAGGATGGGAGAATGTAACCAGTGTATATTCTTCTAGTCAGATGTTCTGGGGGACAATTCCTGGATCTATCGGTGAAACTTCTAAGCCTTTCATTATAATAGGAGCATTATTCTTGATATTCACTAAGATTGCCAGTTGGAGAGTAATCATTTCTATGATATTAGGAGGTTGCTTTATGGCTATGATATTCAATGCTTGGGGACTTACTCCATTTATGGATGTACCATGGTATTACCATTTATATATGGGTAGTTTTTTATTCGCTGCCGTCTTTATGGCAACCGATCCTGTAACAGCTGCTTCTACCAATACCGGTAAGTGGATTTATGGATTTATGATCGGTGTTATCGGTATGATCATTAGAATTTTCAATCCAGCCTACCCAGAAGGATGGATGCTAGCTATATTATTCTTAAATACGTTTGCACCATTGATTGACCATTATGTCTTGGATGCCAACATGTCAAAAAGATTAAAACGTGCATAGTACTAAATACATTTACACATTTGTGTTTATCATGACGGCCCTTGTGGCGCTATTACTGGCGTCCATGTATACAGGTTTAAAGCCGATTCACGATAAGAATGAAGCTCTTTATAATAAAAGAGCAATTCTATCAGCCGTATCTGATCAACTCGGAAAGGACATTAAGTCTATGAGTGATGCTGATGTACAGGCTGTTTTTGATAGTCAGATCACTCAGATTGCCGTTGATTCTCGAGGCAATGAAGTCAGCAGTGCACAGATGGCAGAAGAATGCGAAGGCGCAGTAAAGCCAGAGGAGATCGATATGTCGAAAGAGAAGAAGAAGGACGATTCCGAGAAGATACTCCCAGTCTATGTATTCGAAAATGGCGATGAGAAGTATTACATCATCTCTGTTATAGGTAATGGACTATGGGATGAAATCTGGGGCAACGTCGCTCTGAAATCAGATATGAGTACAATTGCTGGTATCGATTTCGATCATGCAGCAGAGACCCCCGGTTTAGGTGCTGAGATTAAGGACAATAAAGGATGGAAGAAGCAATATATAGGTAAGAGCTTTTATGATGCTACAGGAAATTACACTTCTGTAGTTGCTATGAAAGGTGGGGTAAAAGATCCTAGCTATCAGATTGATGGATTGACAGGAGCAACGATTACTGCTAATGGTGTCAATGATATGATGGCCTCAGGATATAAACTATATGAGTCCTTCTTGAAGAAACAAAAAAAATCGTAACGATAAAATTATAAGACCTATGGCTGATACAGCAACGGTAAAAGAGGTAAAAAAGTCATCGTTGACCTTCGGAAAGAAGGAAAAAGCGCTGATTACGGATCCACTTAACGATACGAATCCGATAACGGTACAGGTACTGGGCATATGCTCAGCGCTGGCTGTAACTACGGGAGTAAAGAATTCATTGGTTATGGCGGTAGCGGTTGTTTTCGTCTGCCTATTTGCCAATACGATTACTTCCTTATTGAGAAAAAGAATCCCGAAGCAAGTACGTATGATCGTGCAACTGGTAATCATAGCAACGCTGGTAACGGTTGTTGAGTTGACACTAAAGGCGATCAATTTCGAATCCTATAGACAGCTGTCTGTATTCATCGGATTGATTATCACCAATTGTATTGTAATGGGAAGACTAGAAGCATTCGCAATGGGTAATGATCCTTATAGAAGTGCTCTGGATGGTTTAGGTAATGGAATAGGATACGGTCTTATTCTTATAGCTGTTGCCATTCCTAGAGAACTACTGGGAAAAGGAAGCTTGATGGATTTTAAAATCATCGGAAACACTTCTGAGTTTCTCGTAAACACAACAGAGGTTTCCTGGTTAGGCTGGTATGCTAACAATAACTTGATGGTACTAGTCCCATCTGCTATGATTGTAATCGGCATCCTTATCTGGATCCATAGAGCATGGAATCCTAAACTAGTTGACGTTTCGTAATCGACTTATTAAGACTATAATTTAAAAGAAAAATATAATGGGCGAATTATTAAATATATTCATAAAGTCAGCATTTATAGAAAATCTGGCATTGTCCTACTTCCTAGGAATGTGTTCTTTTCTTGCCGTAAGTAAAACGGTTAAGACGGCATTTGGCCTAGGGTTAGCGGTAATATTCGTACTGGGAATTACCATGCCTATCAACTGGCTGATTAATTCTGTATTGCTTGCTGAAGATGGATTATTCGGAACGGATCTTACATTCTTAAGATTCATCTTATTTATTGCCGTAATTGCTTCGATGGTACAACTTGTAGAGATGGTAATAGAAAAATTCTCACCATCCTTGTACAATTCGCTTGGTATCTTTTTACCATTGATTACAGTAAACTGTGCCATACTAGGGGGATCTCTATTCATGGTTTCTAAAGAATACAATTTCTCAGAATCTGTTGCCTTTGGTTTAGGAGGTGGATTCGGTTGGTTTTTAGCAATCATTGCCATTGCTGCAATCAGAGAGAAAATAAGATACTCTGCAGTTCCTGCTCCATTGCGAGGGCTAGGAATGGCTTTTATTATAACCGGATTGATGGGAATGGCTTTCATGGGGCTGATGGGTATAGATCCAGCAGCTGTAGGATAAGCTTAGGAAATAAAATGTATAATATACAATTGATATAATATGTCATTATTCATACTTAATTCATTTATGCCTGTTATATGGGCGATTGTGGTTTTCAGTGGTGTAATCATTCTACTATCAACGATGCTGCTTGCAGCTAGAAAGAGATTGGTTGCACAAGGAGAGGTTTCCATTATTGTTAATGGGGACACCGAAAATCCATTGGTTGTATCTCCAGGGGCTACCTTATTATCTGCCTTATCAGATAAGAGTGTATTTCTGCCATCTGCTTGTGGTGGTGGTGGAACTTGTGCCATGTGCGAGTGTCATGTCGATGCTGGCGGAGGAGATGTCTTACCTACAGAGCTGAATCATTTAACTAGAAAGGAAGCTGCTGAAGGCATGCGACTTGCTTGTCAGGTGAAGGTGAGAGAAGACATGGAGATTAGAATACCTGAAGAGATATTCGGAATTAAGAAGTGGGAATGCGAGGTTATATCTAATTACAACGTGGCATCATTTATCAAGGAATTCATCGTTAAGTTACCTGATGGAGAGGTGCTTGATTTTCAATCTGGTGGATACATACAGATCGATGTGCCAGAGATTACGGTACCGTATCAAGATATGGATATTACGGCTCATCCATCTTATCATGATGATCCGGAGAAGTTTAAATCAGAGTGGGATAAATTCAATCTATGGCCACTGAAAATGGTTAATGAGGAAACACAGTTTCGAGCATATTCTATGGCTAATCACCCTGCAGAAGGGAATATTGTAAAGCTTAATATCAGGATTGCAACACCGCCGTGGGATAGAGCGAAGAACGGTTGGATGGAGGTTAATCCAGGTGTATGTTCCTCATATGTATTCGGATTGAAAGTAGGTGACAAGTGTACCATCTCTGGACCTTATGGAGAATTCTTTATTAAACCTACTAAAAAGGAAATGGTATACATCGGTGGTGGCGCTGGAATGGCTCCATTGCGATCACACCTATTTCATCTATTTCACACCTTAAAGACGACTGATAGAAAAGTTAGCTTCTGGTATGGTGGAAGAACGAAAAGAGAATTGTTTTATATAGAAGAGTTCAGAAAAATAGAGGAAGAGTTTCCTAATTTCAAGTTCTATGTTTCCCTAGATAATCCTCTTCCGGAAGATAACTGGCAAGTGAAAGAAAATATAGAAGCAGGTGGAGACGGATTCCAGGGGTATATCATGCCTGTATGCTATGAGCAATACCTTAAGAATCACCCTGAGCCAGAAGAAATAGAATATTACTTCTGTGGACCTCCAGCGATGAATGCATCCGTCATTAAGGCGCTTGATGATCTAGGAGTTCCAGATGAGAACATCAGTTTTGATGATTTCGGTGGATAAGAAACAATCACATTCTTAGCGGCTGATTCGTTTTATATAGTAGAATGCTTAAATGTCTGATTACATCATGCTCTTTTCTCTATATAGTGAACCATTATATAGCCTGAGAGCGTTAGCTTATCTGTAATCGGCGTTATTTTTTAACTACTACGATAATATAATGATTATGAAAAAATTTATTGGATTAATGCTTTTACCCCTAGCCGTTTTTATTTCATCTTGTGGAAGTGACGATGGTGGAGACACTATAGAAGGGAAGTGGGAAATCACAACGTATAATACTACTAATTGCGATAATGATGAAGACAACTTTTCTTTAGACCTCACAGAAAGTAACTGTATAGAAGAAGATGGAGTTACATTTTGTGCTGAGATAGAATATGAATTTAAGAGTGATGGTACAATGGTTTCTAAGTTCATGTTTACTGCAGGAGGCATATCTGATACTGAAACAGATGAATATTCTTACTCTTATGAAGGCAATTCTGTTACGATATGCGATGGTCCGAGTGATTGCTCAACATCTACATATACTGTAAATGAGAACAGCCTATCTCTTTCTTTCGTCGATGAAGACAATTGTTCTGTAAGCGTCACTGCTAAGCGGATCTAGGCTTGTTTTATAAAAGATTAATAAAGAATGGTTTTCACAGCAATGTGGAGGCCATTTTTCATTATAGGCATATCTATCATATTCAGAAAGAGTGAAATTTATTGACTTTTTCATTTACCTATTTAATGTTGGAGGAACATAGTTGTGAGCTTAATTAATTTAAGAAAAGCGAAGCGATAGTTCTTTAAAGATTTAAGCACAATCATTTATGTAAAATCAAAAATTGGTAATTATGAAAAATATAATTGGACTTGCTGTATTACTTGTGTTGTTTTTTTCATCCTGTGGATCTGATGGAGGGAGCTCTTCTATAGAAGGAGAATGGGAAGTGACGAACCTACAATCTGCGGGTTGTGATGATCCGCTTGATAACCTCATTTTTGATTTATCGGACGATAATTGTTTTGAGGAAGATGGATTTACCTTCTGTATGGAAATCGTTTATGACTTTAAGCCTGGAGGGATCATGATAGGAACATCAAGCATAACATTTGCAGGAATGACAAGTTCAGAAGTAGAAGAGTACACATATACTATAGATGGAGGCCTTCTTACTGTCTGTGACGAAGATGATGAGTGCAGTTCAGCAACATATAACCTAAGTGGAGACCTGCTGACTTTTACCTACACGGATGAAGCTGATTGTGATGTAACAGCATCTGCTCGTAGAAAATAATATCGACATACTATCATAGTTGTTGGTGGCCTTCTCTATATCGAGAGGGCCATTTTTTAATTTACGGATACGCTTTCTTTATATATAGAGGGGTAACGGAGATCAGAATTTCGCCATTAATTCTTTTAACATCTTGGCTGCAAGATAAGCTGTCATGTCATGTATATCTTTAGTGGGGTTATATTCCACGATATCAGCTCCTATCACTTCTGAAGACATAGATTGTATAATAGATAGTACTTGTCGAGATGAAAGCCCTCCTGGCTCGTGATGAGAAACTCCAGGAGCGTAGGCTGGATCAAATGCATCCATATCTAGGGAGATGTATAGAGGATTACTAAATATCGGTATGGCATCGAGATTAAAGTCTTTCATGTGATGAATTTCTACATTATATTTTAAGGCTTGTTCTGCTTGATGTGGATTAAGTGTACGTATTCCTACCTGCACAAGTCGACCGATAAGACCATCTTCCATAATTCTTGCAAAAGGACAAGCATGAGAAAAACGGTCACCCTCATATTGATCATATAGGTCAGCATGTGCATCGATATGTAATATATCTATCCTAGGGTATTTCTCAACATAAGCTTTAATAACAGGGTAGGTGATAGAATGGTCTCCTCCTAGGGTTACTATTTTGTCAAAAGAACCAAGATGTGATTTTGTTATTTTAAAGATTTCTTCATAGGCGGAGATATTAAAATCACCCATATCTTTTATGTTCGGAGAATCTATAGAAGTAAGACACTCAGAGTAAAGGTTAGATGATCCAGAATATAAAGCTTTCCTTATCGATGGTGGTGCGAGTGCAGGACCTCTAGAGAAAGATGATTTTTCATCATAACATATGCCTTGGATACAGATTTTAGGTTCGATGGTGCGATCTTTTATATTAAGAATTGATAAAATAGAGATTATGTAATTCAATAAAGAAAAGATAAACTTTATATCATTATCTTTCCTAAGTAAATTAATGAACTATGGAAATCCAAGAAAAAGAAACATCCTTTATAATTGCCAGTGGGTTAAAATTGTATGTTATTGAGAATAGGGTTTCACAACCTATAGGCCAGGTCATATACTTACACGGTTATACAGAACATAGCAGACGACACGATACTACGGTCCAGAAATTAAACGAATGGGGTTATGATGTGATTAGATATGACCACAGAGGATATGGCAGGTCAGAAGGAGAAAGAGCTTATGTATCAAGTTTTCAATTGTATATTGAAGATCTAAAAGAGATTCTGAATAAGTATCAAGATGAACGATTGCCTTCAATCCTTATGGGTGTAAGTATGGGATGTCTACTTATAGCGAATTATCTTATTGACAATCCAGACCACAATATCAGTGCTGCTATATGGGTGGCGCCCGCCTTAAAGTTAGACGACAGCATCGGTCCTTTATTGAGAAAGGTATCTGGATTACTAAGTGCAGTTGCACCTAAATTGAAAACCATCCCTCTTGATAGTTCTAAATTATCTAGAAATCCAGAAGTTGAGAAAATTTATAAAGCAGATCCACTCGTATATCTAAAAGGTGCTAAAACCAGAACAGGTCATGAGATGCTTAAAGCCATGAACTATGTGCAAGAAAACGCAGATAAGATAACGATTCCAGTAAGTATATATCATGGAGACGCTGACGGACTGGCTGATATCCAAGGCAGCATACGGATGGAAGAAAGAATAGGTTCTGAAGACTGCCAACTATTTACCTTCGAAGGCTTCTACCACGAATTATTTCAGGAAGATGGCAATGAAGAAGTTTATGCAAGTATCCAAGGTTGGTTAACCGATCCCAAAAGAATTAATCTGGTTCATGTTCCTGTAGATCTTGCATAGCAAGCAATACTATTAATTGATCATATTGCCGTATCAGGACTAAATGAATTAAAATATCAGGCTTTCAACAAGTTGACACTTACTGTGGCTAGTTCTGAATCTGGAAATCTCCGAAAGTGATTTGTCGATAGACGCAAGCCTGCTTTCTTAGCAGCTCGATGGAAGACGTCAATTTCTACAATATACTGATCAGAAAATCCATGGGTGGCATCGTAAGCGGTAGCTGCTGTTCTACCTAGATTTCTAGCCGTTACTTCTGGTGGTATAGTATGCAACTCTATGACTAGAAGACCGAATTTTTCAACATAAGGAGCCCATTTTCGGAAGTGATCTACTAAGTTTTGCTCTACAGTGTCTCGGTTTATTCTACGCCCTCTAAAAGCAAAGGCTCCAGTGGAGCTTCCTGTTGATTCAGGGCTGTCTTTAATGTCTTCCCAGATTCTATTGTGGTCTAGGAAGGTACGCACATTAAGTAATTCACTTAATTCTATATTGTACTTGTTCTTAAGGTCTTCTGCGAGTAGGTCTGGTCTGCCTATGTCTCCCCAGACGAGTTTCGCCCAGATTCCAGCCTGAACGATGTTGCTTCGGGTTACTTTCAGGGCCGCTTGATTGTAATCTGCGCCTACCAGAAATAAGGGATGCTCTTCTAGCATCTTACCCCGCAAGGTTCTGTTTTCAATTACTTCAAATAAGTGAATCAAGAAAGCTCCGTTGCCACAACCCATATCTACAATACCCTTAGGTTGCTGATCTATCGGTTGATTGAATAAGTCAATAATGATTTCATCGATAATTTTAAAATACGCAGCATGCGCACCTCCACTTCCCCATACGTTCATCTCCCGATCTACATGGATTTCTTTTTCTCCAGGAGTATCCTTCCACAAGATTTCCGGATCTCCGAATAGTAATTCTTCAGTCTTTCTAAACATAGGAATGTAAGAAACCGTCACTCCATATGCACTGGCTCTACGGGTATAAAATAAACCCTTCTCCGTAAAGGTGTAAGTGTCTGTAGATTTAGAAAACCAACCCAGGTCTACGAATATATCAAGCATTCTGCCGAAGTTCTCAGCATCGGCATGAAATTCGCCTGGATGGAACGAAGCTTCCATAAAATAGTTATGGAACATTCCGGTCATTCCTAGCGCTACTACCGTAGGACCGACAATTATTCCTTCTATGTGCTTGAGTACTTGATCTTGAATTCCAGTTGTGGCTTCATCTCCGGAAGCCATATTATATCTAGATTGATATTTCCTAAATATGCTCTCAAGTAGATTGAATGGATCTACTTCGAATTTTCTAGGGTGGTACTTTTCTGATTCTTTCAACAAAGTAACTACATCTTCATAGATAGG
>CALIQO010000118.1 GCA_938044055.1 uncultured Saprospiraceae bacterium | reverse complement strand
CCTCTTCCGCCTCCACCTGTAGCTGCCTTTATCATGACTGGAAATCCTACTTCAATTGCGGATTCCTTAACTAGGTCAAAAGCTAGCAACGCCTCTTTACTCGCTTGTATGACAGGTACATTATTTCTTATGGCTACCGTCTTAGCTTGAATCTTATCTCCCAGTAGACTCATGACTTCTGGAGCAGGGCCTATCCATATAATGCCTGCTGCGATGCACCTTTCGGCAAATGTCGGATTCTCGGATAAAAAACCATATCCAGGATGTATGGCATCTACTTCGTTGGCAACGGCTACTCGGATGATTTCATCGATATCCAGATAAGGTTTAAGAGGATCATCTTTCTCTCCTACTTGGTATGCCTCATCTGCTTTATATCGGTGTAACGAATATCTATCTTCATAAGTGTAGATTGCTACCGTTCTAACGTTTATTTCAGATGCGGCTCTAAATATCCGTATGGCAATTTCTCCTCGGTTAGCGACAAGGATCTTGTTTATATCTCTTTTCTTCATTATCTATTAGCGATTCTTCCAAAATTAAGATTCCATAGCCATTAGCTCACCAAAGACAGAAATAATTTTCAGATAAATTGTTATCGCCAAAAAAGGGCCAATGTTATTTCTTAAATGGATTGCGTTCTTCCCATAGTTCTACGGGCGTAAGGTATGTAAGTATTTTAGGCATAAACTTCTTAGCAATAGGATGAAAAAGCTTTAGGTATAAATAGAGCTCCTCTGGCTTCGCTCCTATACTACTTTTTATGGCCATGGCTGTTCTAGAAAGATGTAGATCTTCTTTTTTCTGGGCTATAGATTCTCGCAATAAGTCAAGGAGGATGTTATGGTAAAGGTGATGGCTTTTGTTAACTTTTTTATTATACCCAAGGAAGTGGGCATCTAAGGTTTCATAATTATCTATAATCGTGTAAAATGCAACCATCTTTCCTTTAAGAAAATACCCTATAAGCTGGAAGTTACTTCCTAGATTCTGGAACAATCCCTTCCAGTAATCTTCCGGCAAGATGAATAGGTTGAAGCTAGCCTGCAAGGCAATATTCTTGTACATTTCGTGCATTTCATCTTTATAGGTTTCTATATCTTCAAGAGACAATTTCCGCTTCTCTATTTCCAGGCACTTCTTTATCGCTCGTCGAGTTCTTACTTTATACTTAGATTTTAAATCTAAAAGGTAATCTTCAAATGAGTTCCAATTCTGGTTTAGCTTCAAGTGCATAGAC
The DNA here is from genome assembly GCA_938044055.1 of uncultured Saprospiraceae bacterium. Classification (GTDB taxonomy): domain Bacteria; phylum Bacteroidota; class Bacteroidia; order Chitinophagales; family Saprospiraceae; genus JABDLO01. Next base: position 1,492 of record CALIQO010000118.1, on the reverse strand, counting down.
GGTTGCACCTTGAATTGTTTATACCCCATCTTCCATGCCTCATCTTCATCATAACGTTGCTCTTCGGTAAAATCCTTCAATAGAATACCTACAGGAGGAATGCCTTCTTGCTTGAAGGATGGTTTAAGGATTTCTACCACTTCATCTATTTCTTTTAGAGCGATAGAACGACTGAATTCCTGTGCATTAACCATTCCACAACGTCCAGTCTGCATCATATTGCCACACACAAGTGTATAGAAATTAATCCTTCCGGTTATAAAACGCTTCAACCTGGTATTGAAGCTAGACTGGGCACTTCCCTTCGAATTGTCATTGAAACTTCCAGATAGACTATCTAGTAGATTTATCTTCTTGATCTGGAAGTAAAGAAAGGCAACTGCTGCATCATTTTCTATAATAGATATATATCTGAAATGGGTATCCTTAGGTGGAAATTGTTCTAGTGCTTTAAAAAATGAACGGGAAACAACAATATCATGAGTAGAGAACGATTCTTGTACATCATCAATCTTTTGGTAATACTTAAACCTCCTTCCACTTTTCAGTATATGTAAGTCCCCTAAGCTACTCGGGACCACTTCTTCCGTTCCTGTCATATCATATTAAATACGAGTGTAGTTGTCATTGTTCCTTCACTCATGCTTATTCAGACAAAACTGTCTGTGCTTGTGACTTATTGTCCCATTTTATCGATCGTGTGCTACCGATTCCGTTCAATCCGCCATACCATTGCTCTATAATTCTTTTTACACTCCCATATTTAACAGATAAATCCATCAAATTCTCTGCATCTATTGTTTTGCCTTGAGCATCACTAGGCACTGCAATTACAACCTTTTTTTCTGCATTTTTCTCTTTAATTGTTATCCCTGCAATCGCTTCAACATAGAATCGATCACCTACATCTCTTCTCTTCCCTAGAACAAGTATCTCCACTGAATTTTCCTTGTCTTGATAGCATAGATTGCCTACAAGCGGGAGGTATGGTGTATCTAAGTACTGATCTCCTGCACTTGCTATCACAACAACTTCATATCCATTGGTGTTGTTATACTTTTGTCCTTGTTTTCTGCCATCGCAAGACTGCAAGAGAACTATTGATAGAATTAAAAGGAAAGTTCTAATAAAAGGAACAGCATGTAATGTATTCATGATTCATTCATTTAACCGCAAGAATGAACGATTATTAAAGTGATGCAATTTATTAAAAAACGAGTAGACTAAAGGTCTTTTTAATTTTGATTAATTCAAGTAAACAATGAAATTCTTAAATTCAATTCTAACTAAAAAACACGATACACCTAATTGTCTGTATAAAAACGTTAATTTATAGTTTACAGAAATATATTTGCACAAGTTAAACAAGATTAAGGATGAGCGATTCATATTTTAAACCAGAAGACTTAAAGAAATTTGGAAACATAGGAGAGTTTCAGCAAGAGATGGCCGATAAGTTTTTTGAGTACTATGGTAAAGTATTTGAAGAAGG
>CALIQO010000117.1 GCA_938044055.1 uncultured Saprospiraceae bacterium | reverse complement strand
AGAATAAATAGCTTAATACCTGGTCCTTATCCATGGAGTGACGTTAATAATTCTGGATCTATCCACTTGACTTCTGGAACCTCGGATATAGATGTTTTCACTAATAATGAAACTGGAAGAGTCACAGTCGATGGCAGTCTTATGATTAGGAAGAAACTAAATAACAAGGGCAGCATCATTAATAACACCGACTTCAATCTGCATCCCAACAACCAAAATTCAAGCGATTCTTGGAACAACACAGGAACAATCACCACCAATGGTACATTAAGCATTAACTCCTTTGTTGCTTTTAATAGTACTGGGGTAATCGAAGGAAGTGGAGAGCACATTGCAAGCGGCCAATGGACGAATAGAGGCACCGTCTCACCAGGAAACTCGCCAGGAAAATTGACCCATAATGGACAATACTATGAAAGCGGAAAACTCTTAATCGAAATAGGAGGAACGACACCTGAAAGTGAATATGATGTTCTTGAAATCGGAAATAATAGATCACACACCATTCTTACGAGTACCTTGGAAGTCCAGTTGCTCAATGGTTTTAATCCTTCCGATGGTGATTTCTTCACCATTCTTACTGCAAGTGCAAGAAGTGGAGAGTTTTCAACGTTGGACCTTCCAGAACTTGATCCAGGCTTAGAATGGGAAGTAGAATACAATGCTATGGACATCACCCTACGAGTAGCAGCTATTGTGGTTCCTGTCACCTGGCTTGACTTTACCGTTTCAGCTATGGATCGAGAAGAAAATAGTGTACAACTAGATTGGTCAACAGCAGAAGAAATTAATAACCTCGGTTTCGAAATTGAGCGCAGTGCAGATGGAAATAATTGGGAACAGATTGGTTTCGAAACTGCTCAGGTTAGAACGGCTGATCAATACGACTACGAATTCATAGACTTAAATCCCTATAGGGGGACTAACTATTATAGGCTGAAGCAATTGGACTATGATGGGCAACATGAATACTCAGAGGTCAGAACCATTGAGATGAAAAGTGGTGAGTCCTCCATTTCTGTATACCCTAATCCGAGTTCAACTGGAGATCTGCACCTGTCGCTTGAAAAAGAAGCTCAAGGAATTCAAGGTGTGATCATTCTAGATTTAAACGGGAGAATCGTTCATTCGAAGAAGACCGGTACAGATAGAGGAAATCGTCTGATTTCTATAACTGTTCCTGACTTAAGTCCAGGTACATACATTATTAAACTCCAAGGCGAAAACAAATATTCACAGCTAAAATGGGTGAAACTTTAAATATTGTTCTTTCCATATCTGCTCAAGGGAATAAATAGAAGCATAAGCCCTTCTATATTTCGTGAGCAGTGATTAATCTGTGCTGCCTTCAAGTACTTCAATTCTTCTTACAAGTTGAAAAATAATATCTTCCTGCTGATCTACTTTTTCTGGCAGTGCTTTTATAGCTTCGACGTAAATTGCATCGTAGTCACCATAAGCGGCCATTAAGAAACCCTTCGAATCTTCTTCTATCTTCTCAGGCCATATTTTTTTGTAATTCTTGGGCTATAAATCCGATCTGCTTACCTGTATGTCTTCCATATTCTGTTATATTATCATCCCATTCGTAGCTGACACCTCTCATACGCTTTACCTTCTCTAACATATCCTGACTATCTAACGATCTTATGTTTTTCTTTAGCCTTGTATCAGAATTAGCAAGCCAATTTCCTCCCGAAGGCTTCGAGGCATTTTGAAATTTGACAACAAAATTTTCAGAAAAATTATGCAATGCAATTTGGTCATTGTCGCCATTATATTCAAACCATCCTTTTGGTGTTAAGGGGCTACAAGAATTATCAATAGGACTAATTATAATATAAAGCCGTAACCAGTGGGAGATAAAAAAAAGGTCGGCTTTCTGAGCGTTAAGAATTATTTTAACTTTGCTTATCGCTTTCGCAAATGTTTTAATACCGCCATATGAATCCACCCGATAAAAATGTAAAATTCCCGTTGGCAAACTACGACCGTCTTTGCTTTTTAAAAAACATAATCACCAATCCCAATATCGTAGTAGGAGATTATACTTACTACGATGACTTTGAAGATGTACACAACTTTGAGAAGAATGTAAAGTACTTATTTGACTTCGTAGGAGATAAGTTGATCATAGGGAATTTCTGTATGATAGCTTCTGATGTCACCTTCATCATGAATGGTGCCAACCATCTTTCTGCTGCGGTTTCTTCTTACCCCTTTGCTATATTTGGCGGAAGCTGGGCCCATGCGATGGAAGGTAGGTCCTACCCTACTAAAGGAAATACCGAAATAGGAAATGATGTATGGATAGGCCATAAGGTGACCATCATGCCTGGAGTAAAAGTCGGCGACGGAGCCATCCTGGCCACAGGTTCTATGGTGACTAAAGATGTACCACCCTATGCCATAGTCGGAGGCAATCCAGCAGACGTGCTGAAGTATAGGTATGATGAAAAAACACGCGATAAGTTGGTTAAGCTTCAGTGGTGGAACTGGCCTATTGAGAAAATCACAGAACATGTAGATCTACTGACATCTGATAAAATTGATGAATTGCTAAAAGACAATTGATTACATTCCCACAACTAAAACAATTATACTATGGATAAGGCACTGCAGACCATGATCAACAACATGCCAGAGAAAACTGGAAAATCACTGGATGAATGGAAAAAAATCTTGAAAAAGAAAGCGTTCTCTACGCATTCTGATGGTGTAAAATATCTGAAAAATGAACACGGTGTAACCCATGGATTTGCCAATACGATAGTTACCCTTTCCAAGGAAGAAAACAATTCTTCAGAAGATCTGGTTGCCAATCAGTATACTGGAAAAGAATCTCTTATTCCCATCTATGAAGCCATCCTTAAAATGGTCAGTTCTCTAGGATCTGACCTTACCATTACACCTAAGAAAACTTCTGTAAGTATTATAAGAAAAAGACAAATTGCTTTAATCAAGCCAGCAACGAAAATCCGCATCGATCTGGGGTTGAAAATAAAAGACAAAGAGCCTGATGGCAGACTCGGCAGCTCTGGCCCATTCGGCACGATGTGTACCCATCGAGTTCAGTTAACGGAAGCATCACAAGTTAACAATGAATTAAAAGCTTGGCTCCAGGAAGCCTATGACCAATCTGTATAAATCCTAATAATTGAAATCTAACCATGACTAAAGAAGATAAAAAACAACTGAGAGGAGACCTCTTCAGACACCTAGACGGAATCGTAACTGCACCCATTGCCTATGCCATTCATAAATCTGGTATATTCCAATTTATTCTCGATAAGGGATCTACTTCCCTATCCGAGATCACCCAGAAATTCAAAGCCCATGAAGGATACCTCAATGTCGCCTTAAGGGTCTTGGCTTCACAAGGATGGTTAGAATATAAAGTGGATGACA
>CALIQO010000116.1 GCA_938044055.1 uncultured Saprospiraceae bacterium | reverse complement strand
TTGTAGATCTTACTTCTCGATTATGATTGCATCTATAAATCTAATATCCTTCTCAATAAATTCCTATGAATAGATTCCTCTCTATTCTATCCCTTTTTCTGTTATTCTCTGTTGCGGCCATGGGTCAAGCTGTAGATTCTTCCTTGGTAGCTTACAGGTTAAATGAAAAAATCAATTTTGATGGTTGGGTTGATGAAGAAGTGTGGAAGAAAATAACTCCATTTAACCTCAGAATGCAATTGCCCATAGAGAATGGAGATCCTTCAGAGTTATCAGAAATCAGACTGGCCTATGATGAAGATTACTTATACCTCTCAGGTATTCTTACTGATTCAGAACCAGATAAGATGCTGGCCAATACTAAAAAACGAGATGCGCTTACAGGAGCGACACAGTGGTTTGGTTTAGTAATTGACAGTTATAATGACAATGAGAATGCGCTTGCTTTTTTCACTACACCTACTGGATTGAGATGGGACATGGCAGTAGCTGGGGATGCTGGGGGCAGCAATGCTACTAACATTGATTGGAATAGTTTCTGGGATGTAGAAGTGCAACGATATGAAGAAGGGTGGCAAGCCGAGATGCGCATTCCTTTTTCGACATTGGCATTTGATGATCAGGATGGAGAAGTTACCATGGGTATTACGACCTGGAGGTATATAGGAAGGAAAAACGAATTAGATATGTCACCTTTTATTCCTGCTACTTTCGGAGATTGGAGTGCCTTTAAACCCAGTTTCGCACAAGATATGGTCTTTACAGGATTGCGCAGTAAAAAACCATTTTATGTAACACCTTACGTATTAGGAGGAATTGCCAATCAATGGGACTTGAATGATACTGAAACAGGGTATGAAAAAGAAAATAAATTCCTAAGAGAAATAGGTTTAGATGTGAAATTTGGGCTGAGTAAAAACTGGACACTAGACTTAAGTGTCAATACAGATTTCGCACAAGTTGAAGCCGATGACCAGCAAGTTAATCTTACCCGCTTCAGTTTGTTCTTCCCGGAAAAGAGATTGTTCTTTCAGGAAAGGGCTGGAATTTTCAATTTCGCATTTGGAGGGAGTTCTCAACTTTTTTACTCTAGAAGAATAGGATTGAATGAAGATTCCGAACCCATCAGGATATATGGTGGTGCTAGGACAGTAGGAAGAGTGGGTCTATGGGATATAGGTATTCTCAGTATGCAGACTGCCGATGATGAAGCCTTCAATGGAGAAAATCTTTCAGTGATCAGAGCGAAGCGTCAGGTGATAAATGATCTCTCTGATGCGGGTATGATCGTTACGAATCGAATGGATTATAAGGGTGCTTACAATACCAACCTCGGCGTTGACGCAACCATAAATCTATTCTTAAGGGATTACTTAGATGTAAAAATGGCTTCTACCCTATCTGACGTCAATGATGTCAATCGCCCTTTCTCGCTGAGGAACTCGAGATTCTGGGTTGCCCTATTTAGTCGCAGACAGAGGGGGTTCACTTATGGCACCAGTTTCTCTCGAGCTGGAGAAGACTATAATCCAGGATTGGGATTTGATCCGCGAGAAAATTATACCCGACTAGGCAATCGTACGCAATACATCTGGATAGCTTCTCCTGAATCTAGAATTTTTTCTCAAAGTATTTTTCACCGAGGAGCAATCTTCTGGGACAACTCCACTGGTGACATTCAATCCCTCAATACTTCCATAGCGTATAGCTTAGCGACTAAAAATGGAATCGGATTTCAAGTAGGTTTCAGACCCAATATCGAAAACATTCTAGAATCTTTTGACATAACAGATGAGGCAAGTATTCCGATCGGTAGATATACTTTTAACAATATAGAAATTCAAGGCAATACCCCCACAACTCAACCATTGGCTATATTCAGCAATATCACTATTGGCGATTTTTATGATGGCAACAGAATATCTGCAAGCTTAGATCCCACATACAATGTATCTGCCTCACTGGAACTAGGCGGCACCTATTCTTATAATAAAATAAGCTTCGATGATAGGGGCCAGTCTTCCACCATCCATCTAGGAAGAGTTAAAGCTCTGTATATGTATTCTACTCAGATATCTTTGGCTTCATTGATCCAGTATAATTCTCAGAGTAAGCGTTTCTCTGGAAACATAAGGCTGCGGTATAATCCTAGAGAAGGGAATGACTTATATATAGTATATAATGACGACATCAATACGGAATTGATGCTTGAGAGTCCTACTCTGCCTAGAAGAAATCAAAATAATTTAGTGATAAAGTATACGTATACTTTTAATCTGTAGTTTTCAATTAGAAGTTACATAACTCCTTTCTGAGGGTGCAGGAGCTCAACTCATATCAAAAAAAGAATAACACGGTAGAGTGTGTACTACTGCTTATCTTTGCACTTAGATGGATCAGAAAGAAAATCAGGATTATAACGGCATAAGCCTAAACAAGTATATAAGCCAGTCTGGTATATGCTCAAGAAGAGAGGCTGACCGATGGATAGAAAGTGGTAGGGTTAAAATTAACGGAGTAAAAAGCTTCAAAGGCAATCGGGTTTTTCCTGGAGATAAGGTTAAGGTAGATGGTAGACTTGTCAAACGTAAAAAATCATCAACCCTTATTCTCTTCAATAAGCCGCCTGGTATCACTTGTACGACGGATCGACGCGACAAGACAAATATTATTGATTTCATAGGTTACTCTGAGAGGATATTCCCTATAGGGAGGCTGGACAAGCCTTCCACGGGACTCATTCTTCTGACTAACGATGGCGATCTTGTCAATAAAGTACTGCGAAAAGAAAATAAAAACGAAAAGGAATATGTCGTTTCCACCGTTCAGAAGATTGACAAGCGATTCAAAAAAAACATGGAAGGAGGCATTCCCATACTAGGAACAACTACCCTTCCATGCAAGGTCAAGATTATCCACGCACATAAGTTCTCCATTATCCTTACGCAAGGATTGAATAGACAGATAAGAAGAATGTGTGAATATCTAGGTGTCCAGGTAAAGACACTGAAACGAGTGCGTATTATGCAGCTTAATTTAGGTCCATTAAAAGAAGGAAAATGGAGGTTATTAACTGCAGATGAAAAGAAGATTTTCTATGGTGGAAAGAATGATCAATCCTCTTGATTAGCATCAAGATAATCTTGCAGACTATCTAATTTCAATAACCAGAAAGCTTCATATTGCTTCACCCAGTCCTGTACAATTTTTAATGGTTCTAAGGAGAGCGTACATACCCTTTCTCTACCAGAACTGTTGATATGTACCAGATCCGATTCTTGTAAAATCTTAACCTGCTTAGATATTGCAGGTCGGCTGATTTCGAAGTGTTCAGCAATTTCATTGATACTGAGAGGACGTTCGCTCAGAACTTCTATGATCCTTCTTCTAGTGGGGTCAGCAAGGGCTTGCCAAGCATCTCTTCTCATTGTGTCAAGTATTGTGTTAATTGCTTCTTCATAATTCCTTTCCATCCAAAAGTCAGAATCAATCTGGTAAACTGTCCGCCGAGCCCTTGGAAACCATTATGTGTAAGATGCAAGAAAGTCTTGCCTTCACCTTGGTCCTTCAACTGCCAAGTTACGATTGTCGGGACAGGCATGCCTGCTGCGTGCCACGTTAATTGTAGAAAATGGGGTTCTCCATAATCCACGATAGAGCAATTGACGATTCCATCAAACTTTCCTCTAGGCTCTGTTTTAAACTGGAATTGTTTTCCACGACTTAATTCGAATCCTGTAACGGGCATCAGCCATTCTGATAATGCTTCCGCATCGGTAAGTGCCGACCATACCTTGTCGATCGGATGGTTGTAGATTCTTTTTACTGAAATCTGAGCCATTTTTTCTGTTGTTTTAACCATAGTTGCGTTCATAATGTAATTGTTTTAAATGTAACTGAATGGTTACAAATATACGAGTAACCACTCAGTTACGCAACTATTTTAAAAAATAATTTACTTTTTACCGCTTCCCAGCATACCTCCCAACCAGGCCATAGGTATATACGCAATTGCAATATCAGCAATCTCAAAGCCTATGGGTGCTGGGATAGAAAAGGCCATCATAAGACAACC
>CALIQO010000115.1 GCA_938044055.1 uncultured Saprospiraceae bacterium | reverse complement strand
TGACGACCATATATAGTTTCGGATAACATAAACACCCGAGTAGCATGGCTGAAGGACATAAATGGTATTCTCTCCGAGTAATTAGCGGAAAGGAAAAAAAGATCAAGGAAAGAATCGAACTCGAAGTTCAACGTAACAGTTGGCAAGAGTCCGTAACTCAAGTTCTTGTCCCTACTGAAAAGGTATATAAGATCAGAAGTGGGAAGAAGGTGATTATGGAACGAAATATTCTCCCTGGTTACATTCTTGTAGAAGCGGATCCTAAGGGATTGACTGGAGAAATAATCCAGACAATTTCTAACATTACCAATGTGATTCACTTTCTAGGTAGAACTCAGCCGATACCGATGACGCAGAACGAGGCGAATAGGATGCTAGGTAAAGTAGACGAATCTCAAGAAATTGCAGAATCACTTATTGAACCGTTTATAGTAGGAGAGACAGTCAAGATTAACGATGGACCATTTAAGGATTTCGTAGGAGATATTATCGAGGTTAACGAAGAGAAGAAGAAAATTAAAGTAGTGGTTAAAATCTTCGGTAGAGGTACTGAGGTTGAACTTAACTTCCTACAAGTAGAAAAAACATAATTTTTGCTTTAGCTCATAAGAGGCTTCCCTAAAGCAGATGACATTTATTTAAACAAACAATTAAAATGGCAAAAGAAGTAGATACTTTTATTAAGCTGCAGGTAAGAGGAGGGTCAGCGAATCCTTCACCTCCCGTAGGTCCAGCACTAGGTGCAAAAGGTGTCAATATCATGGAATTCTGCAAGCGATTTAATGCGCGTACAGAAGAGTCCAGAGGTAAGTTATTGCCTGTTGTTATAACTGTGTTTAAGGATAAGTCATTTGACTTTATAATAAAAACAGTTCCGGCAGCAGTCCAGTTGATGGAAGCAGCGAAAATTAAAAAGGGATCTCAGGAATCAAACCGTGATAAAGTAGGTACTGTAACTTGGGATCAAGTAAAAGCAATAGCTGAAGATAAAATGGAAGACCTCAATGCTTTCTCTATTGAATCTGCAATGAAAATGGTTGCAGGTACAGCAAGAAGCATGGGTGTTGTTGTCAAAGGACAAGCACCATGGGGTTCTGATGAAGCGGAAGCTTAAGACAGATTAGAATAATATTTAAATAGAGGTAGCTAGACCTAACTAGCGCTTGACCTCATAATAAACTAACAAATGGGAAAATTAGGAAAAAAGAGAAAAGCTGCTAACGCTAAGGTCGACCCTGATCATAGCTATAGCATCGGTGAAGCGATGGCCTTGGTAAAGGAAGTCAATACGACTAAATTCGACGCATCAATCGATCTGCACATAAGACTGGGAGTAGATCCTAGAAAAGCAGATCAAGCCATTAGAGGCACAATTACTTTACCTAACGGTACTGGAAAATCTAAAACAGTTCTTGTTCTCTGTACACCAGATAAAGAACAAGAAGCTAAGGATGCAGGTGCAGACCACGTAGGACTAGATGACTATATCCAGAAGATTAAGAATGGATGGACAGACATTGATGTTATCGTAGCTGCTCCTAACGTTATGGCTAAAATAGGTCAGATAGGTAGAATTTTAGGTCCTAGAGGATTGATGCCTAACCCTAAGTCAGGTACAGTGACGCCTAATGTGGCTCAAGCTGTAAATGATGTTAAAGGAGGTAAGATTTCTTTTCGAGTTGACAAGTATGGTATCATCCACTCTTCTGTAGGTAGAGTGTCTTTTACTGCTGAGAAACTGGTAGAAAATGCTTCAGAACTAATCAAGTTAATTGATAAGATGAAACCATCTTCTGCTAAAGGAATCTATATGAAGAGCATCAGCGTCGCTAGTACGATGAGCCCAGGGATTAAGATTGATCCTAGATCTATTAATTAATTTCTTTCACCTTTATAACAACACAGAAAAATGACAAGGGAAGAAAAAACACAAGCTATAGCAGCTTTAAAAGATAAATTCGAGAATAACCAATATTTCTACCTTACAGATAGCTCTACGCTTACTGTTGCTCAAGTTAATAAGCTGAGAGGTTTATGCCACGAGAAAGGAGTAGAATTAAAAGTAGTAAAAAACACACTTGTTAAGAAAGCTCTTGAGCAGACTAATGAAGAGAATAGCTACGAGCAATTATACGAAGCACTATCCGGTCCTACTGCGATCATGTTTAGTGACACGGCTAATGTTCCTGCTAAACTCATCAAGGAATTCAGAGAGAAACATGACAGGCCTGTGCTTAAAGCAGCATACATAGATTCTGATGTTTTCTTAGGAGACGATCAGGTTGAAGTACTGGCTGCACTTAAGTCCAAGGAAGAGTTGATAGGAGACGTAATACTATTGTTACAATCTCCAATCAAGAACGTACTTGGATCTATACAGTCTGGAGGAAATACAATCTCTGGATTACTTAAAGCTCTTGAAGATAGAGCTCAATAATTACGGCTTCCAAGTTTTAACGCCATATAATTATTTAATTATTTGTAGAACTTATTAAAACCATTAAAATGGCTGATTTAAAAGCAATTGCTGACACACTAGTAAATTTAACTGTAAAAGAAGTAAGTGAACTTGCTGATATCCTTAAAGACGAGCATGGTATAGAGCCTGCTGCTGCCGCTGTTGCTGTAGCTGCTGGACCTGCTGCCGGAGGCGACGGAGGAGCTGCTGAGAAAACTGACTTCGATATCATGTTAAATTCTGCCGGTTCTGCGAAACTAGCAGTAGTGAAAGAAGTGAAGAATCTTTTAGGTGTAGGTCTTAAAGAGGCAAAAGAATTAGTTGACGGCGCTCCTGCTGTAATAAAAGAAGGAGTACCTAAAGCTGAGGCTGAGTCTATTAAGGCTTCTCTAGAAGGAGCGGGTGCTGATGTAGAATTGAAGTAACCCTGCTCGACTTAATGAAAGAATTAAGTCTGCTTAAGATATAGCATTTTGGCTTAATCGGTGTGCACGCCGATTAAGCCTATTGCTGTTTCTTGGCCGTGCCTAAAAGCACAACAAAGCAACTGATTTTTCAGTTATTATTATTTAGTTACATACTAAAAACTTGCCCATGGCTTCTAAAGGAGTTGCAACTCAAAACCTGAAACCGAGAGTTAACTTTGGAAAAATTAAACTTGCTAACCAGTATCCGGATCTTCTAGAGATTCAGTTACAATCATTCCAGGAGTTCTTCCAGTTGGAAACAACACCTGAGAATAGAGGTAATGAAGGCCTGTTTAGAGTTTTCCAAGAAAACTTTCCCATTACTGATGCAAGAAATATTTTTGTATTAGAATTCCTCGACTACTTCGTAGATCCCCCACAATATTCCATTAAGGAATGTATGCA
>CALIQO010000114.1 GCA_938044055.1 uncultured Saprospiraceae bacterium | reverse complement strand
GACATGCCCACTACGAAACAGAAATGATACTTATCTGTAACCATGGTAGAATAGTAGTTACTACAGAAGATGTGTACGGGCATAAAGATGAATTTATTCTGGAAGATTCCTCTAAGGGTGTTTTTCTGCCTAGGTTATGCTGGCATGAAATGACTTATTCTGAAGGGGCGATACAACTCGTTTTGTGTTCTACCTTGTATCGAGAAGAAGACTATATCAGAGACTATGCTAGATTTTCGGAAATCAGGAATGACCATATTACCGGCGCCCGTAATTAAGAATAATATATCCACATCATGGAATCTGTCCCATATCTAGACCTTACATTTCAACATCACGCTATTAAGCAAGAACTGTTGCAATGCTTCGATGATTTCCTGGATGAGGGAAGATATGTGCTAGGAAGAGGAGTAGATACATTCGAGACTATTCTTGCCGCCTACCATAATAAAAAACATTGCATAGGTGTCTCTAATGGATTAGATGCCATGACCATAGGTCTTAAGTCTATGGGCATCGGTCCTGGTGACGAAGTCATCGTACCATCTAATACTTACATAGCGACCTGGCTTGCTGTGACTGCAGTAGGTGCTACCATTGTTCCCGTGGAGCCGGACCTCCGATCTTTTAATATAATTGCTGCAGATATAGAGCGTGCAATTACAGAAAGAACCAAGGTTATTCTTCCTGTCCATCTATATGGACAGAGTTGCAATATGGAAGCAATTATGAAGCTTGCAGAAAGACATAATCTCCGGGTACTTGAAGACAATGCTCAAGCCATAGGCGCAATCCATAAAGGCAAGCTTACGGGAAGCTGGGGAGACATCGGAGCTTTCAGTTTTTATCCAGGAAAAAACCTAGGAGCTCTAGGTGATGCAGGAGCCATTCTTACAGACGATGATGAGCTGGCTCAAGTATGCAGATCTCTTAGAAACTACGGTTCTCATAAGAAATATTACAACGATAGAATAGGAATGAATGCAAGGCTGGACGAAATGCAAGCACGGATCTTATCCATCAAGCTTCCTCATCTTAATTCCTGGAACGAAGAAAGAAGAAAGATAGCTGGTCTTTACCTAAATTTATTACAAGATTGCCCTGGAGTTACATTGCCTTATTTTACCGATCCCGAGTCTCATGTCTGGCATATATTTTCTATCCTAGTTGACAACAGAGATGCTTTACAGAATTATTTAAAAGAATCTGGAATTGTTACCTTAATTCACTATCCCTTACCTCCACATCTCCAGCAGGCTTATGACGGATTGCCCATAGAGAAAGGAGCCTTTCCGGTGGCAGAGAATATGGCGGGAAGAGTGTTAAGTCTACCTATATATCCTGGTTTAAGCGAGCGTAAAGTAACTTATGTATGTGAGAAGGTGCGTGATTTTTTGTCCAGAGAAGGAAACTAAGATATCGTCCGGCCTCTATGCTTGATTGATATATGCTTTTTTTTCAGCTTCTATTTCTTTTCTTTCTCTCCAAGTGATTTCCTCTTCATGGGTAAGGTTCATTTCAATTCTTCTGATTCGATTAAGGTTGTCTTCCATGGTATGAATAGCAGTATCTAGTTTTCTCAGAATGACCCAGTCTGTTATTAAGTTGTCATAAAATATAGATAAAAAATCTCTAAAATTATCTGTAGTGATGTCGTGCTCAACATCAGGAAAAATATCATGAATTTCTTTTTCGAATTGTTTAATAAGTATGTCAGCGAGTACAACTTCACTATTAGCCTTGTCTATATATGTTTTCTTGTTGTAAGATGAATAGCGACCTCTTCCATGCATTTTAGTTGCACCCCATTTTTTCACATTCTTAAGTTTAATATTAATGGATTGTAATTTAGCCTTCAGTTCATTGCCTTCCATCAGTGCTTCATTGATATCCTTGATTTTCCGATCAACTCTATTGATCCTAGTGTCAAACTCGATGATGGCCTTCCTTGTTTTTACATCATATTTCAGTTCTTTTTCTTTAAGCCTAAGCATCCTTTTCAGCTCCTTACTGACGTCCTTAGGATTTTCTAGGATTTTCTTATTTATCAGTTTTTCTTCATATTCTAAAAGGCCGATTTCATCAATTATAGCATTGTATCTTAAAGCAGCTTGCAAGTACTCTTGCCTTTCTTTTTCTATTTTCTCTTCATCGGTTCCCAAGTATTGTGAAAACAATGACCGAAGATTTTTCTTCTCTAATTCTTCTAAATCTTTTTTTTCTTTTCCAAGCTTAGCCTTAAACCTCGTAAGCTGATGGTGGAGGACTTGCATCTCATGCACCAGTATTTTTTTTCTGGTTAGACATTTCTCATGAACTTCCAAGCGGTCTTGCAGGGCTTGAATCTTAAGGTTTCTATCTTCCTTCTTCATACGCTAAATTAACTGACAGAGCTCATCAATTGTGCACATGCAATTGCTCCATATGTACCGAGAGCGTAACCGAGTACAGCCATCAATACACCTACTGGAGCGAGGGTAGGGCTAAAGGCCATAGCAACTACTGGTGCAGAAGCTGCGCCACCTACATTAGCCTGACTTCCTACTGCAACGAAAAAGAAAGGTGCCTTAATGATTTTAGCAACAATGATTAAGGTGATTACATGTACACTCATCCATATAATTCCGATAAAAAATAATCCCCAATTCTCAAATATGTTGGAAATATTCATTTTCATACCGATGGTAGCTACTAGAATCCAGATAAATATTGAACCCCATCTACTGGCACCCACTCCTTCAAGTTTTCTGGCTTTAGTAAATGAAAGTGCCAAGCCTATGGTTGTAGAAACGACTACAATCCAGAAAAATCCAGACGCTAAAGAATCAAGACTTAAGCTTGATAAAGTTTCTTTATGACTCTCCATAAAAGGAGTGATGAATTCAGAAAATAGATGGGCAATTGCAGTCCCACCGAATCCTACTGCTAGTAAGATCAGAGTAGTCTGCGTAGTAGGCATCTGTTTTACTTTTTCTTGATAATCGCTTACACGTTGTTTAAGATCTTGAATGGCAGAAGTATCTGCCTTTAACCATTTATCTACTTTTTCTGTAATACTTGCTCCATACAGAAGAAAACCTAACCATATATTCCCTACGATTATATCCACAACAAGCATCGTTGCGAACAGATCCTCACCCACGCCATAGATTTCTTTCATGGCCACTTGATTAGCTCCACCACCGATCCATGATCCTGCTACAGTTGACAATCCCCTCCAGAGTTCGTCCGGTGTAGCTTGGATTACTTCTGGAAAGAACGAAGTAGTAATTATTAGTGCAATCGGGCCGCCAATAACAATTCCTATGGTCGCTGCGAAAAACATAATCAATGCCTTAGAGCCTAGCCCTAGAATGGCTTTAAAATCTATACTTAGACATAGCAAGACCAGACATGCTGGAAGTAAGTACCTGCTTGCTACGAAGTATAATTGAGAATGCTCACCAGATATTAACCCAAATGGATAATTTAATAGAGCGGGAATAAAATAAGCCGCTAAGAGAGCTGGAAAGAATCTATAAATCTTAGCATACCTAGGATGGTTAGAAGACCACAGTATAATTGCAAGTATACTTAATAAGATGCCTAGTACTATGGCATCGTTGGTAATTAATGGGGCCGACCCATCGGAAGCGAGAAACATCATATCGTCAGAAAATCTATTTCCTAAATCTAATCTTTTCTGACGATATGATGAAAGATTATGGAAATATCAATATTAATTCAATTGTCCATCTGTATTACTTTACCTGAATTAATTACCTATAAGACATGTAATCAGGCTATCTCAAAACCGATATTTTTTCAGTCTGAATTTCATCACCGATGTTGTAGATTATGTAGTACATTCCGCTCTGGAGTAAATTGATGTCTTTTTTGAAATAATTAGTTTCACCTTGGTTAAAACTTTTCATCCATATTAATCCACCATTGTTATCCATAACACGTATTATAGATTGCTCTTTTCTGGGATTGTTCAATAGCAATAGAATATTACCATCACTCGGATTAGGCATAACTGTAATGGCGGGGTTATCACTTCGAAGTTTTACATGTCTGATTTTTGAATATTCAAAACGACCATCATAATCGACTTGTTTTAAACGATAATAGTTGTCTGTTGATTGAACATCATTATCTTGATAATGATATTGATTTTCAGTATTAATGTTTCCTTTTCCTTTTACAAAGTCAATGCTATGCCAATCAACACCATCAATACTATATTCTATATTGAATCCCTTGTTGTTAATTTCACCAGCCGTTTTCCATTCTAAAACTATGTCATTATCTCGAGTGGGCATTGCTTCGAAATAGACTAAATCCACAGGAAGTACCACCTCCGCTAACTGCAGATTGTCAAAAGCAAATTCTTCCGAACTTGTATTGGAATTCGTGCAGATTTGAATTTCAAGTGTTGTACCCGTTCCAGGAATCAATGCAGTAACAGTTTGCATTATGGAGGAGAGAGGAAAAGTACCATCTCCGAACCCATCAAAATCAGTGTCAAGTGAGATTCCGGTTTGAGCAGCATTTTCATGCCAGTCTAAAATTTTAATGAAGCCACCTCCGTCAATTTGATAGCTTACTTCCATGTCGTTATCTGCTTCATAAGGCGTAGGAGTAGATGCTCCATGTCCACCGAATAGGCCTGAAAATAAGAGATCGCCTTTACCAGTAATATCAATGGATAATGTAACACATTGGGTAGGATTTCCTGTGCCACCGACTCCGCCATCATCATTGTCTTCAGAAGCCCAGTATCTAGATCCATCTTCTCCAGTATAATCAGCCGTAAAGTTATGCGTAATATCGTCGTCTGTGAGATCGGCAAAATGATCGTTCTGACCATCATTAGCATCAGTTGTTGCGATTACACAAGAACAGTCACCCGCATTACCGGCTGTATAATCACCAATTGTTTCAAAACTTTCTGTAAAAAAAACTTGAGCAGAAAGTCCATAAAAGCACAGTACGCAGGATAATAGGCAGTATGTCTTTTTCATAACATTGATTTCATGGCAAACATATAATCCGTATCACTGCATGTGAACCAAGCGGTTTAAGGGTTTTACCTTTTAATAAATTGTTTTTGAATGGGTATGGGTCAATAATTTATTAAGTTGCAATTAGACACCTTCAACATTTACTTATAAAATAAAGTATCAATCTAGTGGATAACTAAGGGATATGGGTGTCAAATATTGCTTTTTTGAAGAGAAGTGTTCTAGATGAAAAACACTATTTTATAATGCTACAACAATTCCTAAGGGTTTTAATCCTAGGATTGATCTAGACATATAATTAATCATAGTAACTATAGATAGGTTTTAAGCAATTGCTTACAAGCAACGCTGAATTATTAAGACACCTGTGTGCATCGCTGACATTTAATGGTGAGATTTTGAGAATAACGAAATACCACATCGTCAGAAAACACCTTTCGAGATCTAATCTATTCTGACGATATGATGAAAGATTATGGTAATATCAATATTAATTCAATTGTCCATCCTTGATATGGACATCCATCTGAGGATAGGGTATTCCTATGTTCTCTCTGTCAAATGCTTTCTTAACATGCTCCTTCATATAGAACATCGTATCCCAGTAATGTTCACTCTGGCAGAATGGTCTAGAATTAAGTGTAACTGCACTATCTCCCCAGTTACCAACCACAACTCCCTGTGCAGGATCCTTTAAGATGTGAGGGCAAGAGTCCCCGACTTCAAGGATGATTTTTCGTGCCTTATCTATATCATCGTCATAACCTATATCGAATGATAATTCCACACCTGCTGTTCCTTGTCCAGAAATATTGGTAATGGTATTTCCTGTTACATTTCCATTAGCAACAATGATTCTTCTGTTATCTAGCGTTGCAAGGGTAGTGTTGAAGGCATTGATAGATTCTACGGTTCCTAGACTACCTCCACCTATTTCCACAAGGTCTCCTGCTTTAAAGGGTTTAAATATCATCAGGAGAACTCCGCTAGCAAGATGACCGATACTGCCATTTAGCGCAAGACCTATACCTACGGTAAGTGCACTCAATATGGCAATGAAAGAAGTTGTGGGTATACCGAATTTGGAAGCGACTGCTAGCAGCAGCATTATTTTCATAGCAATACTTGCTATTGAGGTCAGAAACTTAGCCAGCGTTTCGTCAATATTACTTTTGGACTGAAGCGTAGTAAGTAAGAGTTTAGAAATCTTGCTTATAATCCAGAACCCTATGATAAGCATAAAAAGAGCCATCAATATGCTAGGGGCATAATCTATTGCTTTACTAATGATACTATCCGTATACTTCGCTACATCCATTCTTAAGTTTGTTTAAATAGTTAATTGATATAAATAAAGACTTGAAATTTATTCTTGGGTCACTCGTGGAGCATGCTCATGTTTTATTTATTTTCTGAGTAACCCTGTTTTATGAAGGATCGTAAGTTGAGCACCATAAGCAGCTGCAATGTTGGTTTCATTAAAGACTTCTTCAGTAGGACCGTATGCGATCAACCGTTGGTTGAGAAGTATGACTCTATCGAAGTATTCTGGTACGGTAGATAGGTCGTGATGTACAACTAGGAGTGTTTTTCCTTCTGCAGCTTTTATTCGCAGAATCTCTATGATTTTTTCTTCTGTAAGCACATCTACTCCTACGAAAGGCTCATCTAGAAAAAATATTTCTGCTTCCTGACACAATGCCCGAGCTAGAAAAACACGCTGCTGTTGACCTCCTGAAAGCTGGCCTATCTGACGATTTCTAAGATCTAAAATGTCAAGGTCGTTCATCGCTTTTTCCGCAATGTTTCGATCGTTTTTGTCAATGCGCTGAAACACTTTTTTAAATGGATACCTACCCATGAGGACAATGTCCTCTACCGTTGCTGGAAAAGTCCAATCTACTTCGTCTTTTTGTGGCACATAGGCTACTTTTTTTCTAACATCATCGATGTCAGTTCCTAAGATAGAGACATCTCCAGAATTGGGTTCAAGCAATCCGAGAATAGTCTTGAAAAGGGTGCTTTTACCAGCACCATTGGGTCCGACAACTCCATAAGTGTATCCTTGTTCTAAAGATAGATGGATATTAGTCAGAACTCTTTTGCGACCGTAGGAGACAGAAATTCCTTTTACCTTGATGGCTTCACTCATGATTAATTTCTTTGTATAAAATAAACAAGTACTAATAATGCTATGATCAAGAACAAGCCTATGGCAGCATATAGTAAGTAATTAATACCCGAGTCAGCTGTGACATTTTCTGAATCTATATTATCTTGTGTGAGCGCTCGGACAATGACATCTGTGTTGTGTCTCAACATTTCTATATATCCATGGCCTGGACTGCCTTCTTCTCCGATTGAATCTGCATACAATTCTCCTCCTATTTTAGCTCCTGTATCACTTGCAATCTGCTTTACCAGTTTAGGGTTGATTGTGCTTTCTATAAATACCGCAGGTACACCTCGTTTTTTAATATCATTTATAACGCGCATAACGTCAGATGTCTGTGCTTCTGCTTCCGTACTTATTCCCATGATGGCACTAAGCTCTATGCCATACCTGTTACCGTAATAAGCAAATGCATCGTGAGAAGTTATCAAGACCCGTTTGAATTCAGGAATGGTATTAATCTGTGTAGAGATATAAGCATCTAGATCTTTTAATTGCGTTATGTAGGATTGATAGCGATCTTGATAATAGGAAGTGTTTTCTGGGTCCGCTTTTATAATAGCATTGTAGATATTCTTAGCATAGATGAGTCCATTAGATGCATCCATCCATGCGTGTGGATCCGTCGCATTCTCATAGACTTGACTTCCCAGAGGATTTACACTTTTTGTTATAAGTACAGAAGTTGCATCTGTACCACTGTTCTCAACCAATTGAGATATCCACCCTTCAAATGTAAGTCCGTTGATTAGTATGATATCTGCGTCTTGAACCTTAGCTACATCGGAAGGAACCGGTTCATACAAGTGTGGATCTCCTCCTATCGGAACTATACTGGTTGCTAGGATTTTCTCTCCTCCGATGTGCTCTGCCATGTCCTGGAATATAGAAGCAGAAGAAAGAACTTGCAGTTTATCTTGACCGGTAAGACTGGTCGCAATAAACGCTAATAATATAATTGAGAATCTTAAAATTGCATGAATCTTCATTGTCAACGCGTCAGTTTAATTAATAGATTATTAGATACTTTTTCGCTGAGATGGATGGTTTCTTTCTGATCAATTTCTATTTTCATAGATTGGTCAAATTCTATCTTGTCCATTAACTTTACTTCGGTACCCAGTTTAATTGAAAGGCTGGTAAGGTATTGTAGAAAAGGAGCATCATGCTCTTTAACACCTATGACTATTCCAGTTTCAAGCACTCTTAAATCGGATAGCAGTACTTGATTTCTAAGAGTGAATTTTCCAGCAGCATTAGGTATAGGGTCACCATGTGGGTCAAACTTAGGTTGGCCCAGGTAGATGTCAAGTCGATTGATCAATTCATCATAGGGTATATGTTCTAGTTCCTCTGCAATCTCATGTACTTTATCCCAGCTGAACTTCAGCTTATTAACTAAGAATACTTCCCACAATCTATGCCTCCTTATCAACTTAGTAGCAATTTTACTTCCTGCTTGTGTAAGCGTAACACCCTTGTATTTCTTATAATTTATCAGTTCTTTTCTGCTTAATTTCTTAAGCATATCTGTAACCGATGCAGGGCTTGTTGCTAGATGCTTGGCAATAGAATTAGTAGAAGCATTGTCTTTTTCGTTTTCAGCGATTTTAAAGATTGCTTTCAGGTAATTCTCTTCTGTACTAGAAATCATAAAGTAAAAATAACAATAATATTTAGGCATGCCTAAATATTATTTTAAACTTGTGTAAATATTCATCAATCTATGCCAGAAATGACACCAGAACAAGAGGTAGTACATAATCTTATAAGAAGCAGGAGATCTGTTTTTCCGCATGCCTATAATGATAAACCTATTCCAGAACACATCATCAACTATATATTAGAAGCGGGCAACTGGGCGCCTACGCATAGATTAACAGAACCATGGAGGTATACTGTTATAAGAGGAGAAGGACTTAAGCGGCTAAGTGATTTTCTAGGAGATGCATATAAAAATAGTGTATCGGATGATAAATTTTCTGAAATCAAGTTCAAGAAGACGACACAGAAGCCACTAAAGTGTGGATGTGTTATAGCGATATGTATGCAGCGTGACCCAGAGTTATCTATTCCAGAATGGGAAGAAATCGCTTCTATGGCCATGTCTGTCCAGAATATGTGGTTGACTTGTACGTCTTACAATATAGGCTGCTACTGGTCTTCACCAGGTTCGATAATAGGGAATCCATCGTTTCTTAATCTACCGGAAGGGCAACAATGTTATGGTCTTTTATACATGGGATACTCAGATCATGAGCTGCAACCAGGAAAACGAACGCCTATAGGCGAAAAGATCAATTGGGTTGATGCTTAATCAGGAAGGGTATAATCCTTTGTTATTACATAATTAAACATTAATTTTGCGCCGATTTATAGAAAAATCAACTTTAATATAATGTTGATGGCCATCCGGTAGAATCGTATTGGTGAAGCATCAAAAGATTTATCAACAGAAAAAATTAAAACTTTACAATTATGGGACAAACATTGACGTATGTCATACCCTTATTCGGTGTTTTAGCATTGCTATACACATTGTGGAAATCAGCGTGGGTATCTAAACAAGAAGTAGGAACAGAAAGAATGGCTGTTATCGCTAAGAACATTGCGGATGGTGCCATGGCTTTTCTTAAAGCTGAATATAAAGTACTCGGAATATTCGTGGCCATTGTTGCTGCCTTGATGGCATGGAGTGGTACAACAGAAGGATCTTCTCCTCTTGTTGCTTTATCATTTATTTTAGGTGCATTCTGTTCTGGACTAGCAGGATTCATAGGAATGAAAGTTGCTACCAAAGCCAATGTAAGAACGACCAATGCTGCTAGAACAGGCTTAGGAAAAGCGCTAGAAGTTGCCTTCGGTGGTGGCGCAGTAATGGGATTAGGAGTAGTAGGACTAGGTGTATTAGGACTAGGTTCTCTTTTCCTTTTTTACAGCAATCTAGGATGGGATATCAGTAAGGTAATTACCGTAATCACAGGATTCTCGTTCGGAGCATCGTCTATTGCCTTATTCGCAAGAGTAGGTGGAGGTATATATACTAAGGCTGCCGATGTAGGAGCAGATCTTGTAGGAAAAGTTGAAGCAGGGATCCCTGAGGATCACCCTCTTAATCCTGCAACAATTGCAGATAATGTAGGAGATAACGTAGGAGATGTAGCTGGTATGGGTGCAGATTTATTTGAATCATATGTAGGATCAATTATAGGAACAATGGTTCTAGGAGCAACCTTTATCGGAGCTGTAGGATTTGAAGCTGGAAATGATTTCAGTGGATTGAATGCGGTATTACTACCACTCGTTCTAGCTTGTGTCGGAATCGTTTCATCGATTATAGGTACATTCTTCGTAAGAGTTAAAGAAGGTGGAGATCCACAGAAAGCATTAAACTTAGGAGAATTCATTGCAGCTGGACTTATGCTGGTTGCTACTTTCCTAGTTGTAAAATGGATGTTACCAGGAACATGGACACTAGCTGGAACTGAATACAGTTCGATGGGTGTATTCTGGGCAGTACTATTCGGTCTGGCTTCAGGCATTCTTATAGGAATCGTTACAGAATTTTATACAGGTACAGGAACGAAGCCAGTACAGTCAATCGTAAATCAATCTGTAACCGGTGCAGCTACCAACATTATCGCTGGTCTAGGAGTAGGGATGATGTCAACGGCAATTCCTATCCTTATACTTGCTGCTGCGATCATAGGTGCACATCACTTCGCAGGACTGTACGGAATTGCAATTGCTGCAGTAGGTATGTTGTCTAACACAGGAATACAATTAGCTGTAGATGCATACGGTCCTATTGCGGATAACGCAGGAGGAATTGCTGAGATGGCTGAATTAGAAAAAGAAGTAAGACAGAAAACGGATAAGTTAGATGCAGTAGGTAATACGACTGCAGCCATCGGAAAGGGATTTGCGATAGGATCTGCAGCATTGACTACACTCGCATTATTCGCAGCATATATAACTGCATACAACGTGGCACACCCTGAGGCTGAACTTGCAGGAATTAACATCATGAATCCTCAAGTAATGGCAGCGCTTCTAGTAGGGGGAATGTTACCGTTTTTATTTTCAGCCTTATCTATGAAT
This sequence comes from uncultured Saprospiraceae bacterium, assembly GCA_938044055.1. Taxonomy (GTDB): domain Bacteria; phylum Bacteroidota; class Bacteroidia; order Chitinophagales; family Saprospiraceae; genus JABDLO01. Next base: position 714 of record CALIQO010000114.1, on the reverse strand, counting down.
GCGGTAGGTAGAGCAGCTATGGATATGATTCAAGAAGTGAGAAGACAATTCAAGACCATTCCAGAATTGACGAAAGCGCTAGCCGTTATGAATAAAAATGATGGAAAAGAAATGAGTGAGTGGTCAGATGCTGATCGCAAGACTTTCGAAGCAGCAGATGGAAAAGCACAATACGATAAGTGTGTAGAAATTTCTACTAAGGCTTCTATCAGAGAGATGGTCGTGCCGGGACTAATCGCTGTTATTTCTCCGGTACTTGTAGGATTCCTAGGAGGCGGAGAAATGCTGGGAGGATTGCTAGCTGGCGTAACGGTATGTGGTGTTCTTATGGCGATCTTTCAGTCTAACGCTGGTGGAGCATGGGATAATGCTAAGAAGATGTTCGAGGAAGGAGTAGAGATCCAAGGTAAGATGTATTACAAGGGATCTGATGCGCACAAGGCAACTGTTGTAGGAGATACAGTGGGAGATCCATTCAAGGATACATCTGGTCCATCTCTTAACATCTTATTGAAATTAATGACAGTGGTGGCACTGGTTATAGCTCCTTTTATATAAGGGTCAATAATTAAAATTTAATATAGGCTGCTTCGAGGTTCGGAGCAGCCTATTTTTATTATCGCTTACGCAAATGTCTTATTTCCTCCCGATGTTACCATACTACTGGAATAGGTAACCTATCTACCCATGGTTTTTACAAGGTTCAAATATTTT
>CALIQO010000113.1 GCA_938044055.1 uncultured Saprospiraceae bacterium | reverse complement strand
CCCTGTTGAAAAATTAGGGTCCGCACGAAAGGAATTTTCTAGATCACGATTGGTCGTAATTTCATTGAGAACATCCCACTCCTTAATTAAAGTAGACAGAACAGGATGTTCCACCATCTCTTCAATCCTTTCTTCCAGTCTAGTTCTCAGATAAGAAAGATTGTTTCTATTCTGTGATATGTCATCTGGCATGTTACCGAATCCCGGCCAGATAAGGGTATGGCCTCTCATCTCTATCCCTTCATCCGCCAGCCATTCTATAGCACTCACTGTTTCATCCGGAGAACCAATCCATTCTTCTTCCCATCCATCCCATTTTAAGGCATTCTCTGTAACGCCTACATTGAAACCATGCCCTTCCCCATCTAGGTCAGTTACTTTATCGATATAAGTCTGATCAAAACAATCATTCCCAGGAAATCTGCAGGTAACGAAAGCAGACCCAAAACCGAATTGGTGAGACTGCATTTCAATATTTACTTCTGCTCCTGAGATAGGCTTACCATTTTCATCAACTACTGAAATCACAACATCTGACTTTCGCAGCATTTCTATTCTATCGGCAGCTGCATTTCTCCATTCAGCATCGGCATTACTGCCTTCATAATTAAGGCCAAAACTAGAGGGCATATCTTCTATATCGTATGCATCTCCAAAATTGAAAGCTGTAAAACCTGCTATTTTAAACTCTTGGACCAGAGAAGCAATATGAAACCCCATCGCAGCTCCACCTATGGCATAATCTTTCGACGCTTTAAAGGGAATAAAATACCGAGTCCAATCTGGTGTTAAACTCAAAACAGAATAATACTCTTTCTCAAAAGTGTTCCCATCTTCTGCAAATGCAAAAATTTCTGTTTCTGTAGTCCCATTTCTCGCCCAAAAACTAACAAGCACAACATCTCCCTGCTTTATTGTTGTTCTATTTCTCCATCCCATTCCAGCATCCCATTGGTTCTGGCCCGCTTGAGTGACCATAACCTCTGACATTAAAGTAAAATCTTGGTCAGTTGCTTCTACATCATTTTTAGATGCAGAACCATATAGATAGTTGTCATCAAGATTCTGAACTTCATTGTCATTTAAGACGTACTGCGGATTCTCTATCATATACTCTGTTCCTAAAAACTGAATAATTTCCTCGTGATAGGTATCCTGTGCAATTGCCATGGAGGCATTAAAAAATAAAACAGGGAGAAGGTATTTGTACATTTTATTTAAGTTAAATCAACCGATTATTTATTAATGATTATTTTCTCTGTATATGCAGCTCTATTACCTAAGTTTACTTGAATAAAATATAAACCTCCCATGAGGTTATCAAGGTTTAATTTTAAGGTATTGTTTCCAGAATCTATACGGACTTCTTTCTGCAATAGTACTGTTCTACCTGATAAATCAGAAATAGAAACAATCCCAGGTCCAGAAACAAGAGATTCCATTTCGATAATGACTTCTCCACTAGAGGGATTAGGATAGACCTGAGCTTTACTTACAAGATCAGGGTTTATACTTGATGTCTCTAGAGGTTGACCAAATGATATCCAATCTATGTCCAATTCACCAGAAAATGCCCCTTCACCGGGAAGGATATAAATCTGTAAAAATTGAATCCGCTTAGCATCTACATCACATGGTCCTGCCATACAAGGTGTACCTCCATAACCGCCATCGAGATAATTGCCATCATAGAGATATTCATGAACCTCATATTCTTGACGAACCATCGATTCAAGACCTGCTTGTGAAGTTAGATAACCTGCATTATCTTGAAGATCAATTCTTACAGGCAAGCTATCAAGCGATGTTTTCATCCTGATATATAACTTTCCAGCATTTGCGTCAGCGGCATTAACTACCACAGTATCTGCACCAGAATGCATTTCGTACAATACAGGAGCAAACGCTCCCGAAGTTCCATCTCCAGTAACTTTAAGAACACCTTCTTCAACAGATAATGCTAAACCAGAATTGTCAGATAAATAATCCAGTGAATTATCAGTAAACTCATCTACATAATCATCCACTCCTTCTGGTCCATAATCTACTTCTTCTCCTCCATCATCTTCAAGTGGTTCTATAATAGACATCCAATCTATGGTTACCGTTCCATTAAATCCTCCATTATCAGGATCAACATATATTAAGAAATCAGAAACGACTGATCCATCGACTGGACAAGGTCCTTCCGTACAGCTCGTTCCTCCGAATCCACCATCAATATAGGTATCCGTAAAATCAAATTCCAGTATCATATACTCTGTTCCTACGTTTCTAGCTACTGAAGGGTTCGTCGTTGCGAAACCCTCCGAATCGACAAGATCAATTCGTAAGGGTACTCCATCGACTGTTGATTTAGCTCTGACATACAACTTATTATTAGAAGTAATATCGAGCACATAATCTTCTCCAGTCTCAGGATTGTGTGGTGTGAAATTAAAAGCAGTATAAGCACCAGCTGTTCCATCACCAGTAATAATTAATTCTTCTTCTGTTTCTTCAACAGTAAATCCACCTGCATCTGAAAACTTAGATCGATCTGCATTATCGAAATTATCCGACCACTTAAACACATCTTCTCCTAGTGGAGCTCCGAACGATATATAATCAATCTCTATACTTCCTTGAAACCCTCCGTCTGCAGGATTGGGAAATAACTGTACTTGATTTATTGCCGTACCGTCAACTGGACATGGTCCTTCCTCACAAGGTGTCCCTCCATAAGCTGCATCGAAATAAGCACTGGTGAAATCTATTTCTAAGATTGAAAACTCTGAATCTAGAACTCTGGTGAATGATGGTTGTGTCGTTATATAACCTGTCGTATCTGCAAGATCAACTCTAAGCAATGTATTAGGGGCATCAGATCGAGCTCGTATAAAGAGCTTGTTGTTACCCGTAGCATCTACATATACTGGCATTTCGTTCTCATCATGTGTATTGTAAGTGACAACAGAAAAAGGAGCATCATTCCCATCTCCCGTTATTTTTAGAATTGATTGATCTACTTCAAGTCCGTATGCTCCTGATGTACTTATAAAATTGCTGTTGTCACTAAAATGCTCTCCATATTCTAGCACATTTTCACTACCATCATCCGCTTCTAACGATGTCCCTACAGATATATAATCTATTTCTACTTGACCGATGAAGCCTTCTACTCCAGGATTAATAAAGACAATCATATTAGCTATTCTAGTAGGATCCACGTCGCAGGGACCTACTTCACAACCTGTTCCTCCAAACGCGAGATCCTGATATGAACCAGCATAATTGTACTCATAAGTAACCCACTCGTCTGATATAATTTTAGTTATACTCCCTGCTGTAGTTACCATGTTGTTGATATCCTGAAGATCAACTCTTACTGCAGTTCCAGCAACATTACTCTTCATTCTTATGTATACCTTATTGTTCCCGTCAGCGACAGAAATATCAACTGTATCTAAAGTCGTAGGGTTATTCAATAAGTAGTTGACTGGCTCCCACATTCCATTCGTTCCATCTCCTACAATTTTCCAAGATGAATTAGAAACTTGGTTCACGTATCCTTCTGAAGAGCTTCCTAGAAACAACAAGCTGTTTTCACTGTCAAAATGGTCTTGAAACACATCAGACATAGGACCTACTTGAGGTTCTTCTCCTACAGCAATAAAATCTATTATGACAGATCCTGAAAAGTTCCCTGCCCCAGGATTTACATAGAATTCTACATTAACAGTTCTTGTACCGTCTACATTGCAAGGACCTGTCTCACAGGATGTTCCTCCATACCCACCATCTTGGTATTGACCTGAAAAATCATACTCAAATACTGTGTAATCATTCAACAAGGTTTTAGTAATACCTGGCAACGTAGTTTTAAATCCATCAGCATCAACTACATCCATTCTAAGTTGCGTTCCTACCGAGCTCGCTTTAGCTCTTACATAGATTTTATTGTTTTCTGTAACGTCTATACTTATGGCTCCATTCTCATCATAAAACGAATATCCGAATAGTTCGAATGCTCCGCCAGTACCATCTCCTGTTATTGTCCATTCTCCCTCCGCCTCTGAGCTCGTATAACCTGTTCCATAATAAGTACTCTGTTCTGTTCCGTCATCGAATTCATCGATGTAAACCTGACCATAAGACCACATAAGAGAAGCGGCTATACAGGTAATCGTAAGTAGAATTTTTTTCATAATATTAGCTTAGTTGATTTGGATAAATTTAATGTTGTCTATATTGGCTTCAAGCTTACTTGAAGAATTGAGCTCATTGTACAGATGGAATTTTACCGTCCTTATAATCTGAGGATCTACTGTCGCTCCATCAATGTCCATAAACCTGTTAAGTGGGATCCGTATGTTCTGCCAACCATCTTTCTCAAGTTGTATTGTTGTAGAAAAATCATTGGGACTACCTCCTCTTTCTGCTAGGATAATAATTACATGCGTTTTATCCGATCCATTGTTATTTACATCTGCTTCGAAAAAAGTATTGTTGATATTACTTTGGATAGGGAATACAGTAAATTCTTGTGGATCATTGGAATGTGATTCCGTTCCTCCTACCCAGACAGTTCCAGGATCTGTTCCTTTTATTTTCAAGAAGTTGCCCATAATAGGGTTAGGAAAAGTATTGTGGACAGCAGATGTTCCTGATTCATCTAGATTTCCATAGAAAAGCCATTTCTCAGTTTCACTCCTTAATCCATTGCCATCGAAATCGTTTATTAATACTTCTGTGGTTGAGAAAAATACTTCAGCTGTAAAAGAGAACCCTCCATTGGCTTTTACTTTTACCCTACCTTTTTCAACACCAGGAGGCACTTCTACAGACAGCGAATCTTCCTGACTATACAATATTTTTCCTGGGATACTGTCAAAAAACAATACTTCTAATGGTTCAAAAAAATTCTCTCCTATGATTGAAATTACTTCACCTTCATTAGCAGACTTAGGTGCAAAGTCTTTTACTTGAGGAGGTTCCAGTGTAACCCTAAATGGAATGGTAGTCTGCTTAGAATCTGTTTCAATTAGAATGTCGTTTTCTCCCAGTGGCGCTTCTTCAGGAACTCTAAATAAAAGTACCGAATCCGTACCAAAAGAAGGATTGAAATCTGCAGCTACACCATCATTAAAAAAGATTCCTGTTATGGATTCGAAATTCATTCCCTTTACCGTAATCAATGTTCCTTCAAATCCCGATTTAGGAGAATACTCCACAACAGCTGGCGTCCCTGGTTTATCACATGAGAGCATCGACCATGCCATAAGAACCAATATGAGTAATATAACCTTAGTCAATAGTATTGTATATCTCTTTCCCATATTACTGATAGCCTTCATTCTGAATAAGATTAGGGTTGATAGCAATCTCCTGTGCGGGTATCGGAAATAATAGGTTATGCTCATCCAGCGACTTTCCATGTAATCTCATAACTTCAAGGGTCATACCTGACCTCAATAGATCAAACCATCGCTTGTTCTCAAATGCAAATTCTCTCCTCCGCTCTAGAAAAACATCATCATATCTAACTATACTGACTGTAGATAATCCAGCTCTCTGTCTGACTAGATTAAAAGCATCTATTACGTCAGGGGTAACGGATATTCCGCCATTCTTAGCTGTTTCCGCTTCTACAAGAGACAGCAATACATCAGCATACCTGATAACATGTAAGTTCTGTGGCGATGTTAGATAACAGACATCCGGTCCTCCTCCTATGATATATTTCTTGATATTTATATTTCCTCTAGACGCACCTGTAACTGGATATGTATATCCCCCATCTACAGCATTAATTTCAGGATAGAAATCCCCTGGAGTCATAATTGTATGATACTTCCTAGTATCATTTTCATCATAGATATCTCTCACAGTAGATCCAGGATTATCAATCATAGGACTGGTAGGAATCTGAGATCCCCACCCATCAGAATTCTTAGTTATACCTTGTCCCCATGGTGCAAAGAAAGATTGTAAGGCATTGCCTGTACCTATAGGGCCACATCCTACATATTGAATCTGAAAAATAGACTCAGCATTGTTGTCACTCAAGTCTTTTCTGAAATTATCTCCGAAATCATCCATCAGACGGTACCTTCCAGAATTAATTACCAATCGAGCAAGTGAGGCTGCTCCATCATAATTACCTGTTGTCAGATACACTTTAGATAAAGTAGCAGCTGCAGCATATCTTGTAGCTCTTCCTAGATTGGATGAAGTTCTGGTTTCTGGTAAGTTATCAACGGCGAACTGCAGATCTTCTATTATAAAATCATATACCTCCTCTACTGAATTTCTCTCGACCATAAGGTCTGATTCTATAGATGGCACTTCTTCTATAAGTGGTACTCCTCCATATATTCTTACTAAGTCAAAGTATGAATACCCTCTCATAAACCTTGCTTCAGCTAGATAAGAGTTTTTTAAATCGGCATCCATTTCTATATTAGGAACTTGCTGTAAAACTTGATTAGATAACGTTATCAATCTATAATGTTCAGTCCAGAATTCAGTATTCGGTCCGTTATCAGAACTTATCGTAAAATTATCGATGGGAGAAAAATCAGGGTCGTTGCCACCAGTCGTAGTATTGTCAGAAGGAATCTCTGTTATCATCCAAGATTTACCATACCAATTAATTCCTTGTGTTACGCTATAGATAGAAAGTACAGCCCGATCTGCATCTGTTGCTGAGTTGTAGAAATTATCTTGTGTTATCTGGTCTAATGGTTGTCTATCTAAAAAATCAGTACATCCAGACCAGGATAGACTTGAAATTACAACCAGCAAGAATACTGTTTTTTTCATATCCTTAAAAATTTAGATTTAAACCACAAGTAATCGTTCTTGCTACTGGGAATCTACCATTATCAACTCCATTGATAAGTGGGTTCTGATTATATGAACCTATCTCAGGATCATATCCTGAATATTCTGTTCTGGTAAAAAGATTCTGGCCACTTACATAAAACCTCATGTTCTTAATTCCATATCGCTTAAGAAGATTATCAGACACCGTATATCCTAGAGATAAATTCTGTAACCTGATATAAGACCCATCTTCTACATATCTTGTAGAGACTCTTCTATTGTTATTAGGATCATTTCCATTAGATCTAGGTACTTCAGCATCTAGGTTGCTGGTTGTCCATCTATCAATTACATCCACAGACTGATTGTGCCATGCTGCTGTTCCAGATATATCCCTCCCTAGCATATTAAAAACTTCATTACCTACAACACCACGTAAGAAAATACTGAAATCAAATCCTCCATAACTTAAATCATTAATTATGTTGAAAGTCATATCAGGATGAGGACTGCCGATGAAGGTTTTATCTTGATCGTTGATAACACCATCGTTGTTCAGATCTGCAAACTTTATATCTCCTGGTCTAGTTCCTGTTTCTTGAAACGCACTTGCAGCTATCTCTTCCACATTGCCAAATATCCCTTCTACTATATGCCCATAATACTGCCCGATAGGTCTGCCTTCTTCTGTTCTAGTTATAGGTATTCGTTGAAGAATTCCTGTGAGCGAACCTGTCGATCCTAAGTCCACAACTTCATTTCGATTAAAAGAAACATTGGTACTGGTTTTCCAATTAAATCTACCTGTTACGTTCTGAGTGTTAAGCGTAATTTCCAATCCTGTATTTCTCATCTCACCTATATTGATAAACGGCGGATTCAGACTTCCTGCAGTTGCTGGCAGTATAGCAGGCAAGAGCATATCTCTAGAAATTTTCTGATACCCGTCTAAAATTACTTCTAGTCGATTATTGAAAAATCCCATATCTAATCCTAGATTTACTTGCAAGGAACTTTCCCATTTTACATCTGGATTAGAAATGTTGTCAGGAGAAAAACCAGTTCCTAATTGATCTCCGATTACTACATCGACTGCCCTTAGATTAGAAGCGAACGAATAAAGTCCTATTTCTTGATTTCCTACCGCTCCATAACCAAGTCTCAATTTTAAATTAGATAGAGAACCTATGTCTTTTAAAAACGGTTCATTACTCGCTCTCCAGGCAAATGCCAGAGAAGGAAACAATCCATATTTATTATTGTCACCAAATCTAGAAGAACCATCCATTCGTAGCGTACCTGTTAATAAATAGCGATCTTTAAACCCATAATTAAGTCTCGTAAAATAAGACACCAAGGCCCAGTGACCAGCACCACCTGATACAACTTGAGTACCCGCATCCCCCAGATTGAGTTCACTCAACTCATTGGTAGGGAGGTTGTCTCTTGCTGCATACAACCATTCATACTTTCCTTCTTGAGCTTCGAAACCACCCAGTAAGGTAATTTTGTGTTGATCATACTGCTTGTCAAATGTCAGTAAGTGCTTGTTAATCCAGAAGGTATTGTTATTGTTGTTTCTCCTAACTCTAGATTTTCTCGATTGAGTTCCACGTTCGTATGCTGGCCAGAATGTATTCTGATTAGAATACAATAAGTCAGTCGCATATTCCAATTTATATTTTAAAAAGGAGGTGATATCAAGCTCTGCCCATACACTTCCCAGCAATCTGGTTTTTCTATTTACATCATCTACTTCTAAAGCATTGGCAAGAGGATTGTCAAATGTCAAAACAACATTACGCCCCTCCGGAGGTGTCCCAAAAGATCCATCTAAGTTTCTCGCAGGAACCATAGGCGGTGTTAGCAAAGCTGTATATATGACACCATTGCTATTGTCATTGAAAGTTATATTTTCTTTTGTTCGAGCGGTTAGAATATTTGCCCCGAGCCTAAATCTGCTACTGAAATTGTGATTGATATTTAGCTTGCTAGAATACCTTGTGAAATTAGATCCTTCTACAATACCATCCTTCTCATGCACTCCTGCCGTAAAAGAGAATTGTGTATCTTCATTTCCTCCAGAAAGCGAAAACTGGTGGTTGTACATGAGCGCTGATCTGAATATTGCATCCTGCCAATCCGTCCCTTCACCGAGCAATGAAAGATCTTGAAATTCTTCTATATCTCCTGTATTGACATCATTTATATATCCTGCATATTCTCTTAAATTCATTACAGGAATAGATCTGTACAATTGTTGCATGCCTACATAAGATTCATATCCTATGGTCTTCGTTCCGTTCCTTCCTTTTTTAGTAGTAATAAGAACAACCCCATTAGCAGCCCTTGCTCCATAGATGGCGGTAGCAGATGCATCTTTCAAGATTTCTATAGATTCTATATCATTAGGGTTGATGGTAGTAAGGGCATTAGAATACTGACCTCCACCATCGGTCTCGAATGTAGCAGAAGAGCTCTGATTATCATTGATAATAGGAATTCCATCTATTACATAAAGAGGTTCTGCAGTAAGTGTAGAACCGATTCCTCTAATTCTTACAGACATAGCGCCCCCAGGAGATCCACTGTTCTGTGTTATATATACGCCTGCTGATCTACCTTGTAGTGCTTGCTCTAAACCTGTCGCGGGTAGCTGTTTTAATTCCTTAGCTCCGATTCGAGTAACTGCACCAGTCAAGTCGCTCTTCTTCTGAGAACCGTAACCTACAACGATAACTTCTTCTA
>CALIQO010000112.1 GCA_938044055.1 uncultured Saprospiraceae bacterium | reverse complement strand
GCATGATGATGGCATAGTGGGCTTATCAACAACAATTACTATGAAACTGACTTCTGAAGCAAGCTTACAAATACTGAAACCAATCGAAGAAGTTTATGAGGGAATTATAAACCCTAAAGTAATGACAAAGTATTTTATTTCTGAAAGTAGTGGACGATTAGAGACCGGAAGTGAAGTTACCTGGAAGTTTCCTGAATTTCCTGACACTTTTCCAGTGACAAATATTAAACTTGAAGAGAATCGTTCTGTTTCATTCGTGTGGGATCCTGAAACGGTTGTCAATATTGTTTTAGAACCCCTTTCAGACAATAGCACTGTTGCCCGTGTAACTGAATCTGGAAAAGAACTAAATGATGAAAACCTGAAATGGCTGATCAGCAATTCAGGAGGATGGGCTAATTTTCTTGCTTGCATGAAAGCATATCTAGAGTATGGGGTTCAACTTCGAAAAGGAGCATATGATTTTATGAAAAAACAGGACTGATATTTAGAATAAAATAATGGAAGAAATTTCCAGGTGATTTATAAAGTATTACTTATAAAAAACACTAGGCTCTTAATAATATTACTTAAATAAATCAATGCGTCTTACTGCATCTCCAGCAGCGTTGTACCATATACTCATTTTAAGATCATTGTAATCTTCTGTCAGTGTACCGATCTCATCGGGTTCACCATAAGCTTCGATTACTTTGGCACGGGAAGTTCCTAGACCTATACCTTCTGCTGTAGCTCCTTTAAACGGAGACATCATAACCATGGTTGTAAGTGTCATACTAGGATCTACCAACATATCCGCCTCATCCACGATTTCTTGTAGTGACCTATTTCCTACATCTACCTTTTCCATCTGAAAAGCCAAACCCGCCTCATCATACCATATAACAAATAGAGCGTTACCAGCTGAAACGATAGCTGTTATATTATCGTAGGCTCCATACGTATCAATAACCTTACTTCCTGTATCCTGAAAACGTATATCCCCTACACCTACAGTCGGCATTATCACATCATTGATTTCAGGTTCTGCAGGATCACTGGAACAACCGATTGTAATTAAGATTAAAAACGATAATAAACTTCTTAACAATATATACTTAAGACTCATAACAGGTGTTTCATTATAATTTCAATATGATCCTAAATATCATGGTTATTTTCTAACTATTATTATGTAAATGTATGAGCGCTATAATTAGACAAGAATATGTAGTTATTTAATATACAACTGCAAAACAGATTGCTTTTTAAGGAGCGTAAAATCTATTCCAATGAAGACATCAAGATATAAAGCACCTAAATCGTAACCTCTTCCAGTATTTTATCTACCTTTCTGATTAGATGAATAACCTTACCCCTTCTTCCCAGAATAAGTGGTTTTATATACTCCTACTGATCCTCGCTGGAGAATCTGTTTTTATCCTACCATTTGTATTACAAAGGATATTCAGACCTACGGTACTGGAAACTTTCAACCTTACTAATGTACAACAGGGTCTCTGTTTTTCAGTTTATGGTATTGTGGCTCTTGTTTCTTATGTGATAGGCGGACCTATAGCAGACAAGTATGCCCCTAGAAAACTTATTGCAATCTCTCTATGGTTGACTGCACTAGGTGGCATTGTATATGGAAGTTTTCCAGGATACAATACTTTGCTTGTACTATATGGATATTGGGGCTTTACGACTATCTTTCTTTTTTGGGCACCCATGATAAAAGCCACACGCGTCTGGGGAGGATCTAAATCTCAAGGAAGGGCATTTGGATTTTTGGATGGTGGCAGAGGAATGGTAGGCGCCCTTTTTGGTTTGTTAGGAGTACTGGTATTCTCACTCTTCCTTACGAACGAAGTTGTCGAAGCCTTACTTGAAGAAAGACAAGCTGCTTTTAAATATGTTATATGGATCTCAACCTTTCTTATAACTATAGTAGGTATCCTAGTCTGGTTCTACATGAAACTAGATGGGGATAATGAAAAGGATTTAATCATAAAGCGATTAGATTCTTCGCAGATAAAAACAGTTATCAAGTTGCCTGCTGTATGGTTGCTCATGCTTATCATATTATGCGCCTATGTCGGTTATAAATTGACAGATGTATTTTCATTATATGCTAAGGAGGTTATGTTGTATAACGAAGTAGAGTCTGCACAGATAGGCACTTACTTACAATTCATCCGGCCATGCATAGGCGTTCTCATAGGCCTTCTTGTGGATAGATATCAGACAACTCTATGGTTACTAGTAAGTTTTATTCTGACAAGTCTCGGAGCTATAATGTATGGACTCGGATTTATAACTTCTTCCAATGCTTTGTTTTTCATCTTTTCCATCTTGATCGTAGCAACAGGTGTATATAGTGCTAGAGCTTTATATTTTGCAGTAATGGAAAAAGGAAAAATCCCTCTTATTTATACAGGGACAGCCGTTGGAATTATTTCACTAGTAGGTTATACACCAGATATATTCGCTGGACCCGCTATGGGTTACTTGCTGGATCAATCTCCAGGAATTACAGGGCACAGACATGTGTTCTGGATGATGGCAAGTTTTTCTATCCTAGGAAGCCTAGCTGCTGGTTATTACCACCACCTGTATAAGGATAAAGCTGCAAAAACAAAGTAAACTACATCCTTCTAAGTCAATCACCATTATCACTTACGATGTGATCTTATATTTCTGGGTAGTAAGTCTCTGGGCTTTCTTTTTAAGCCAGAATATAAATTAAAGTTCTTTATATTTATCATTCACTCTAATTCTAAATACAATGAAGTATGCCTATCTGATTTTCGTTCTGATTTTTACCTCTTGTGCTGAATCGCCTGGTACTGATACAGCAGCTATTACTCCTGAGGAGAAAAAAATAGCGCAGGATTTAATTCAAGGATCATTCGATGATCTATGGGGAGGAGTCGATTCAACTAAAATTCTTGATTACCATACTGAAGATTTCATCATCTTAGAGCAAGGTGAAATCTGGGACAACGATCGTATAAAACAATTCATGAGAAATCAATTATCCAATGAAAACAGGCCTCTCAGAGTCAATAAAATGGATTACATTTCTATAGATAAGTATGGTGAATCTATGCAGATAGCTTATCACAATTATGCAGACTTTATTGACAGCGACACCATTGTAGGTAAAGCCCAGTGGTTAGAAAGTGCGCTAGTTGTTAAGACAGAAGAAGGATGGAGATTGAAAATGATGCACTCAACAGGGGTTCGCAGATAATGTCATTCAAGTCATCTGAGTTTATCTTTCTTCTTATATAGCCAGTTAAAAGATATATGTTGCTTATACCTTGTCTCGAGGTTGTCGTCAATAATCAATACAGAGAGAAAGAACTTATCCGCAACGAAGTACGATTTTAAGATACCGAAGTCTAGCGAGCTTATCTGATTCTTAGGCATAAATCGGGCCTCTGATTGCCAGTCAATACCTTCTATAGATGGTAACTTATATATGAATATGTGTTCATCATCTTGGGTTTCGTTAGTGGCTAGGGTATGCATAAGGTTGGAATAATGGATGTGGGGCAAGTTTGTCTGCATTTCATCTACAGATTTCAGTTGAATAAGAACTTTATATCCGTTTTCGATAATAGCTATTTGATGAGGGAACAATTCATTGTTCATATCCCCGACCTTAATTTTATATTTTCCTTCTATAGGCTGTAGTATATCTATCCCTAAATTTTCGAATTCCCGCAAGATTTGATCTGACGACAACATTTGTGCGGAGACAGCAATACCTATACCGATGAAAAGCACAGAAAATACTACTTTTACCCATCGCTCACTAAAACTAGTTATCATGGCCATACGATTTCATTTTATACTTATTCTATTACTAACAATGGGATGTAAGTCCAGTCAAGATACGGAAGTTGTGCAATCTATTTCTCTAGAAGATGCACAATCCTTTAAGAATGGTGGTAAAGATATCCTATATATTGATGTCAGGACTCCTGAAGAAACGGCAAATGGTAAGATCTGGACTACAGCAGAAGAATATGATGTTAAAAATGAAAATTTCAAGACTATGGTTGATGAAATAGATCGAAATCAACCTATCCTATTATATTGTCGGAGTGGAAAAAGATCTACTAAGGCAGCGAAAATTATGGAAGCAATGGGCTTTGTG
>CALIQO010000111.1 GCA_938044055.1 uncultured Saprospiraceae bacterium | reverse complement strand
TATCTATTTCCTTGTTATAGGATTTAACATTAAGATGAAAATCAAGAACATCAGCTGATGTTCCTAAGGTGTGAAAAGATTTATTTACAAGTTCAGCATATCCATCACTGAAACAGCCCCCTGCTTCTTCTATAGTCTTATCTACATGTTCTACGAATTCTGGTAATAGTTTATCCAGTTCTTCCTGAGTCAACCATTCATCGAGGTTAGTCCAACCAATAACAACATCGTTAAAGCTATCACCTGTATGGTTGTTACATCGTGGGCCAAAAAATGATATAGGAATTCTTTTTTCTTCAACATGCTTGTGGTCGATAAAACTCACATTACTACCATTTAATTCTTCAGAGAATAAATTATCGAACTCTCCATAATCTAGTAAAAATCTTTCTACTTCATAAGGAGGAATTGTCTTATTGGCACCTGAGTATAAGTCATCGCCATGTGATAGAAAATAGTTTAATTCAGGGAAGGTAGGTAGATTGTGTCCTCCTGTATGAGAGCCTTGTTCCTGCGACACCATAATGTTTAATGTTCTCAATACTCCGCGCAGAAATCCAGAAGAACCATGACAACCTCCTGCCCACCTAGAAGTAAATTTGAACCAAGAAGGGTTATTGTCATCTGAACTCTGGTTAATGCTATCTCTTACTCCTTCTATCATAATGGGAATTGAACTTGTGCCACGATAACCATTGTAGCATCGTAACCAAGCTTCCTCTTGTGTCTCGCCTTGTCTTCTTCCCCAGTGTAAGACGTTATCTCTATACCACTCGAACAGTCGCAATATGGTTTCTCTTCTATCTGAACCAATCAGGTTGTTTTCGATTATAAAATCAAATACGAATTGTGGGTTACCAAGAGTAGCAGACCCACTGGAATATGGAACAGAACATTCTCCGTTGTCTCTTAAATAGAAAGATCTACTATCGAATAAGTGCTCGAGTTTTTCTGAGCTAGCATTCGATAAAGGCCATGACACTAAATTGTAAGCATCGACATACACGCTTTGAGCAACATGACCTAAGTAAATTTTTAATGCATCTTCCATTGAAATCAGTGTATACCGAAACGATAATTCAGGATCATCCAGAATTTCAGGGTGATTGGGAACATTAAGGTTATGGTTAATGACGTCTTGGTATGACTGTTCTAAACGATCTTTCATTTCTTGAGACCAATCATTGTAGGCAATTATACCTCCTTGTCCATCTTGCCAGTTTATAGATTGCGCTACCTCAGGATTGTCTGATAAGTAGTCTGACATATTCTCGCAAGAATCCTGTGCATAGGTTATAAAGGTGTAGAGTAGAAATATATGGATGAAGAAAATTTTCATATTATGCGTTTTCAAGCAATATACTTAAGCTTCAGTCATTTATATCAGGCTAATGAGCGATCTGTACGTTTAGCTAAATAAACTGTAAAAGCCTAGAATTCACCAACGGATAATAATAAGTCCTGTACGGATACTCGTTATGTAATGAACAAGTATTTAATCAAGCATATATTTATATTGAAGCAAATACATATTAAATATTTCTTTAATATGATATCAATCCCTTACTTTTGTTAATTAAACCAGTTTAGGCTATTATGGCTAAAAAGAAAAAAGAAACTCCTACTCCTAAGGATTATCTAAAAACACTGACACAAGCTATGTGGGCATGTGTACTTGTAGGCATTGTAGTTGCCATTGCTGTCTTCGTATTGATTTCATTTACTAAAATGCCAGATTCTTCAGAGCTTGAGAATCCTAAGTATGAAGTATCGACTAAAATTCTAGATGACGACGACGATGGAAAACTAGAAGAGATAGGTAGATACTTTAAGCATAACAGAGATTGGCTCACATTCGATGAGATAAACCCTCATCTAGTTAATGCACTCGTTGCTACAGAGGATGAGCGTTTCTTTTCTCACAGCGGAATCGATGCTAGAGGTACAATGAGGGCAGTTGCTTACCTGAGCAAGAGAGGAGGAGCTTCAACAATCACTCAGCAATTAGCAAAACAATTTTTCACTGATTACAACAGGAATTTCGTTAAGAGGGTCTGGCAGAAACTAAAAGAATGGACCATCGCTGTTCAATTCGAAAAAAGATATACCAAGGAGGAGATCCTAGCCATGTATCTTAATAAGGCCGAACTCCTCAACCAGTCTTATGGAATATCTGCAGCCTCTAAGAATTATTTCGGGAAAGAACAGCAAGATCTTGCCATAGAAGAAGCAGCTGTTCTGATAGGTATGCTGAAGAACCCTGATCTTTACAATCCTAAGAGTAGACCGGAATCTGCATTTAAACGTAGATCCGTAGTACTGCGCCAGTTGGTCAGGAATGATTACTTAACCCAAGAAGAGTATGATTCTCTCAAGGAGATTCCAATAGATATGTCGAATTTTCGCGCGGCGAAAAATTTCGATGGTCCTGCGCCGTATTTTAGAACAGAAGCTACAAAAGAACTTAATTACATATTGAATCAGGATCGGTATAAAAAGCCTGATGGAACTAAATACGATATCTATACGGATGGGTTGAAGATCTATACGACCATAAATCTTCCGATGCAACGGCATGCAGAAGCAGCGGCAAGAGACCACATGGAACGTATACAGAATCAGTTATCCAAGGTTTGGAGTAAGAGAGACCCATGGACCTATAAAGCGGATGAAAAAGAAAAAAATATCCGCAAGCAGAGCTTGAATCGGAAGGTGCAAGAATCTCAGAGATTCCAGGACCTTAAGTCGGTGATCATGCAGAATGCAATTGTTCAGATGACTGAAAAATTCCCTGAAGTAAGGATGAGAAATGTGGACATTAAGCGTATGATTTCTGAGAGTAAAACGAAAGGTTATCTAGATGGACTTGTTAAAAAGAAGCTCATTACATCTGGCATGTCGAGTAATTACAAAGAAGCGATAAGAAGTGAAGTATGGCCAGTGTTAAAAGAAGAGTGGACAACATTGCAGAAAAAAGCTCAGAAAGTATTCAACACCAAGCGGAAGATGAAAGTGTTTGCCTACAATGATAAAATGGAAAAGACGGTTACGATGACTCCTCTGGATTCCATTAAATATCATGCAATGATTATGCAGATTGGTTCCGTATCCTTAGACCCTAAGACAGGTTTCGTTAAAACATGGGTAGGAGGAATCGGCCATGATTACTTTAAGTATGACCACATCCGACAATCTAATCGTCAGATCGGTTCTACTTTTAAACCATTCTTATATACCGTTGCCTTAGATAAAGGAATATCACCCTGCCAGAAAGTAGAAGATCGCCAGTATGTTATTCCTGCAGGAGGTTCAGATTTCGGATTAATAAAAACTTGGGCACCTTCTAACTCTAAAGATTTTTCTGGAAAAATGGTTACTCTTAAAGAGGGTTTAAGGCATTCTATGAATTCTGTCTCGGTGCATTTAGTCAAGGAACTTCAGAGTGTAGAACCCATCAGAGACTTGGTAGGTAGACTTGGAATGGATAAAAATAAAGTGCCTTCTAGTCCGAGTATAGTACTCGGCTCTTCAGACCTTACAGTGATGGATATGGCTGGTGCGTATACCGCTTACGCAAATAACGGGATGTATAGTAAGCCTATTTTTATCAAGAGAATTGAAGATAAAAACGGCAGAATCATATATAACTACGTTCCTAAACAACGAAAGGTAATTCCCCCTGGACTTAATTATGCCATGGTCGACCTACTTAAGAATGTCGTTCATCACAGAGCAGATAAATTTAAAAGCGAAATTGCTGGTAAAACGGGAACAACCAATGATCACGTCGATGGATGGTTCGTAGGGTTTACACCAGAATTGGTTACAGCTACTTGGGTAGGAGGATCAGAAAGATGGATAAGATTTTTAACCATAGCCGATGGACAAGGAGCAGTAATGGCCAGACCTTTCTTCGAGAAATTCCTTTCTAAGATTGAGAACGACCCGACTATACCTTACGATGAATCCGCACGTTTCGTGATTCCTGAAGGAGAATTGATACAGTCGGATTGTAATCAAGTGGCCCTTCTGGAGCAGAAGCTAAGAGCACAGGATGAAAAAGCCAAGAAAGTTGATGAAACGGAAGAAGACTTCTGATTTAATCAGTAAGTGTAGGGAGGAAGTTTCATCGTGTATCCATTGTTTATTCTCTCGTAGATCAGATCTGCAATTCGCTTGAGAGACTCGTGTGTCCAGCCTGCTACATGCGGAGAAACAATTACTTGCGGGAATTCATTTAACTGAGCATACATAACTTTTTCCTCTTCACTAAAGGTGGCCACCTTTTCATTTTCGAAAACATCTAAGCAAGCTCCCCTTATCTTACCGCTATTCAACCCATCTATCAATGAAGGTGTATGTATGACTTTACCCCTAGAGGTATTGATTAGAACAACGCCATTCTTGCATTCCGAGATAAAGCCATCATCACATAGATGCATTATTTCACGCGTGAGCGGAAGGTGGAAACTGATAATATCTGATTCTTTCTTAATGGTTTCAAGATCAGATTCTTCAACCATAGGAAGAGATTGAAGGAAATCATTATTGTATTTATCGTATACGAGAATCTTCATTCCGAAGCCGGATAATTTTTGCGCAAGCTGACTGCCTGTATGTCCTACACCGATGATTCCGATGGTCTTGCCTTTTAATTCCCATCCACGATTTTCTTCTCTATTCCACTTGAACGCCTTTACCTCCTTATCACCTTTTCTTAGATTATCAGCGAGCATGAGTAACATGCCGATTGCATGTTCACCCACAGATGAAGCATTTCCATCTGGTGTGTTAATTACTCTTATGCCATTCTGCTGTGCATAGGGAATGTCTACGATCTCCATCCCAGATCCTAACCGCGCGATGAAATCAAGATTAGGATTTAAGGTTATGGCTTCCTTATCCATTCTGATTTTAGAATTTATAACAATGCCATTGTAAGAATGAAGTACATCCTTTACTTGTGTTAATGTTATTGCTCTATTGTAATCGACCTCATGACCATCGTTTTCTAATCTTGAAATCAAAGAAGGATGTACATAGTCTGTAATCAATATTTTCATTCTATATATTTACTTACGGTAACTTGGTTAACATACATGGTATCTGGACCTCTATTCCACAAGGTCATCTCAATCTGATCACCCACATAACCACCTTGATCTAAACGAAAATCAAAGCCAAAGTCGTTCCACTTACCTACATCAATTATTCTCTGAATGTGAATGCCTCTCCATTTTATATTCTCACCATTCCGGCTGTGTGAAAGAACGAATCGTGCTTGCTTGTATGCTGTAAACTTTTCTGAATCTGTATAAAAATTTCCAGAACCATGTAGCCAGGAATCTGCTTCTACAGCTTCATTTAAATTAATTCTTATAGTAGGTCCATAAGAACCGGGAGTTACAATTTCAGCGGGAACATTGTTAATGAGAGTATCCCATTGCACAGTGTCAATTTCTATATTTCTCAATATTTTTCTTTCAGAACCACCCTTGTATTCTTCTGGGTTATCTATAAATTTTCTTAAGTCTTTATTTACAGTAGTTTTAAGAAAACTCCGCGTGTAAAACATCGCATTCATCTCGTCTTGCAAGAGTATGCCATTTCTATATTGCCAGTCTTGAAACTGATTCATACATATACACAACACAATAAATATCTTGGTCAAGTTTCCGATCCACTTGCGACGTTGTGACCACCTTATAAAAAGAGCCATTGGAATGGCCAGAATAGCGTAAGACTGAATCAACGCCCTCATACCATAGGAAGATGCATACCACCATATGTGCCAGCTTAGAACGATATAAATATTAATAACTGTAAATAAGGTTAATGCCCAGAACCACCTCCTTTCTTCCCTGTAGAGTTGTATAAAGCCCAGAAGGGCGATAAAGAATACAGGGCTATATATCAACCAACCTTTGCGGAAGCTAAACAATCCATCCCAGATATGTGGACTTAGAAAATCGAAATGGTGCCCACTGTAACCATTGAATATCCAATCGCCCTGCGATATTTTCCAGAATAAAACTTGAATAGAAACTACTGATATACCTACGATTGAAAAGGCTACGATCTGTTTAAAATTTTTTACCAAGCGATGTCGCTTAATCAGTATTGTCAACCCATTATAAACACCGTATAAAACGGGAATGAGTAGGCTTATTACCTCAGAAGGGCGAGCGATACACAGCAAGGATATACACAACCCACATATGATGATGTAAGACAATTTAGCTTGTGTGTGCCACCTATGCGTATAGTATAACAATATAGCATAAAGGGTAAAAAGGTAGGTATGAGACATCCCATTTTCATAAACCACATAATGAAAATAATTACTACCAAAAACGATTGCCGCTAAGCTCCATACACGAGTAGACCAAGAAAACTTTAGTACTTCCAGCAAGCGATTAAGGCAATAGATGCCGACACCCATATAGAACCATGATGCCACAACAATGCCCCACTGGTATGGTTGAGACATGCCATCAGCAGGATAAGAAGTCAAGGATGCCACTA
Organism: uncultured Saprospiraceae bacterium; assembly: GCA_938044055.1. Taxonomy (GTDB): domain Bacteria; phylum Bacteroidota; class Bacteroidia; order Chitinophagales; family Saprospiraceae; genus JABDLO01. The sequence goes on along the minus strand of CALIQO010000111.1, from coordinate 9,339 downwards.
TGTCGCTTAAAAAATAGAAGGGCGCATAGAGCACTGCCATCCCTATGGTATAGATGGGCGCTTTTTCTCCTTTCCAGTCCATCAACTGATATAAGTCACTGGAGATGTAGTATTGGTTTAGATGCTCAATGGCAAATGCATAATTATCCCAATCACCATATTTTAAAATAGCAGGTAGATAAAGGTAGTATCCATAGACATCCCAGCTTATAACAGTTAAGGGGTCATGAGTATAATGATGCAGAAAAGAAATAACAGCAATAGCCACCACTAAGATTAGAACACTATTTTTTCTTATAATTTCCACAACTCCAAAGCTAGCAATTTCTCTAGGACACTTATTCTCTTTCTTTGTGTCTAAATTGTGCAAGCAATAGATTGTGAAATGACACATGGTAACCATACTATTGAATAAAAGAAATTACATTTGTATTCTATATATTTATTATGAGTAAAACGACAATTATAGCAAGTCCACAACTAGGAGATTGTGCTCCATATTATTTCACGTATATAGATCTGGTTAAGGAAGCAGATATAATGGAATTGCTGAATTCTCAGATTGAAGAATTGAAAACTTTTTCTGCTAAAGTAGAAGACTGGGATTATAGATATGCTCCAGGCAAATGGACGGTAAAAGAATGTCTTATTCACGTAATAGATACGGAAAGAGTTTTTTGCTATCGAGCTATGTGTATCGCTAGAGGCGAAAAAGGAAGCTTACCTTCTTTCGATCAAGATGAGTATATGAGAAATGATTTCAGTCATGTAAGTTCAGCAGATGTATTAAAAGACTTCATAGCACAGAGAAAATCAACCATTGCCTTATTTAATAACTTCAGCGAGACCATGTGGAATAGAAAAACAATAGTGTCTGGATCATCAACTAAAGCACATGCAATTCCTTATATAGTTGCTGGTCATCATAACCATCACATGACCTTGTATAAGGAGAGATATAAAATCTAATAATTGTGAATATTGCGGATACAACTAATTTTCTATCGAAACTTACCCCACTTAAGCTGTGGAATGCTGGACAACTCCTCTCCTCGTACTATGCTGCTAAGTTTTCTAGAAAACCCATCCAGTGGGGTATCCCTATGACAATATCTGTAGAACCTACAACCGCGTGTAACTTGCGCTGCCCTGAATGTCCGAGTGGACTCCGTTCTTTTTCACGTCCTACAGGAAATATGAAATCTGATTTTTTCAGAAACGTACTCGATGAAGTAGGAAGCAGATTAACGTATCTGATTTTCTATTTTCAAGGAGAACCCTACATTAACCCCTCCTTTCTGGATATGGTAGCGCATGCAAGCAAGAAAAACATATATACAATAACATCGACTAATGGACATTTTCTATCGGATGACAACGCACGTAAAACCATAGAATCTGGTTTAGATCGTATGATAATTTCAGTAGATGGTACCACTCAAGAAGTCTATGAGAATTACAGGAAGGAAGGCAAACTAGAAAATGTGATCCAAGGTGCTAAGAATGTTGTAAAGTGGAAAAAGAAATTGAAATCTAAGACGCCACATATAATCTTTCAATTTCTAGTGGTTAAGCCCAATGAACACCAGATTCCTGAAATTTATAAACTAGCAGAAGAAGTAGGAGTCGATGAGGTAAAGTTGAAAACTGCCCAAGTGTATGATTATGAGCATGGGAACCCACTCATTCCTACAGATGACAAGTATGCTAGGTATGAAAAAGTCCAGGATGGAACCTATAAAGTCAAGGGCGATCTCGATGATCATTGCTGGAAATTATGGCACAGCTGTGTAATAACCTGGGACGGAAGGGTTGTTCCATGTTGTTTCGATAAAGATGCTCAGCACCAACTGGGAGCTATGCAAAAAAATAGCTTTAAAGAGATATGGCAAGGAGAAAATTATAATAATTTCAGAACCCAGATTCTAAAAGGGCGGGATCAGATTGACATCTGCACCAACTGTACAGAAGGATGTAAGGTGTGGGCCTGATTAAACATATTATTATTTTAAGATATGGAAAAAATACCGTCCTAAATACAATATAATTTTAAAATTAGTGTTTCGCCCGTAGCATGATTCCCAACATTTTTTCGATCTTTATGTTCTCATTCGAACACAAGTTCCATTAATATTTTAAGAAGAGAGTAACCGATAGAGGTAGCTCGTGTACATTATAACCTAAAATCAATTACAATAGAATCATGTTCTACAAGGCAATCATTCAAGGTAGATTGGAATTTGGTACAGAAAAGAGCTACAGCAAGGTTCACAAGATGTACGAATATCGTACCGAGAACTACTATAAGAACGCGCTTATCTTCAAATCAGAAGATGTATTTATAGAATCAGAGCGTGCATTATTTATTCCTCGACATGTGAGTCAGGTTCTTGAGAAAAGCTTTAAGAACACAACCAGTCTTTTAGAATACTGTTCACAATTTGCAGTATCTGGATCTGTGCGTGCATGGTTGATTAACGAGGGAAAGATTATGCACTACTTCGAGATTGAACCAGAAAGTGATAAGGCTGCAGTACAATCCTTCTTAAAAGGTAGAAATCTAGTAAAACAATCAGGCAAAGAAGAGGAAGCAATTCTTGCTCTTACTAAAGCAATAGAAAAATATGACCGTCATGCTCAAGCGTATGAGCGTAGAGCTAAGGTCAATTTCATATTAAAAAAATACCATGACGCCAAGAGAGATTATGGTAAATCTATAGGTATCGATCCTACCATTCCTACTTCTTACTATGGAAGGGCTAAGGTTCATGTGATTGAAGATAATTTCCAAGAAGCGATCTACGATTTAGAGAAAGCGACTAAGAATTCAATAGCGCTACAATCCATTTACTGGAAAGCAAGAAGAATGAAGGCTACATGTCATATTAAGCTTGAGCAATATGAAAAAGCGGCTTTCGATCTTAAGTTCTACACGATGAGGAAGTTTAAAGAAGATGATATTAATTTCCATTTCAAAAAATGGGGACTCTATAATTATGGAATATGTCTACTAGAAATCAAGGAATATGAGGATGCGCTTGAAGCATTTGACAAGGCGCTTTCTTATGAGAATAATTCCTATTTTAAGATAAAGGATTCTGAGCTCATCAGAAACAGAGGTTACGCTAAGCGACTAGCTGGAAAGAAGGGATATATAACAGATTTAAAACAAGCCATTAAGCTAGGAGATAAGAAAGCTCAGAAGCTCTTAAAAGAATTAGCGTAAGCTATTTTACCTATTTTCTACTAATAAGTGATTTTTCTTTAACTTCTACGTCACAATACTAAACGGGACTAAATCCGTTTTCATGTATAGATGATAAAAAGATATTCCATATTGATGATTATGCTGAGCTTGGTACTCTCATGTGCCGTAGGTCAGAAAGCAAGTAAGTCTAGTGACTTGCCGGACAAAGAAAAAAAGTGGTTTAAAGAAGCACGCCAAGAAAGCCAGAAGAAAAACTGGGATAAAGCACTCGAACTTTACCAGAAAATATTGAAAAACAAGCCGGATTATGTAGATGCCTACCTTCTTCAGGGTGGGATTTATTACAATAAGAAAGACTTTAATAAGGCCGCAGAATTGTTCCAGCAAGCCATCGATACTGACCCAGAGCACAATCCTGAAGCATACTATTCCTTGTTCCTTTCTCACATAGAACAAGAAAAATATAATGAAGGCTTATCGGCACTTGATGATTATATCTTTAGGGTAAACGAAGGAAACAAAAAATACGATAGGGCTCTTGAGCAGAAAGAAAAATATACCTTCATACGAGAACAGAAGCTTAATCCTGTTCCTTTTTCGCCAGAACCTATGGGAGATGCAATAAATTCTTCCTATTCTGAATATGTACCCGTTTTTACAGCAGATGGCGGTGAAATGATATTTACTAGGAGAATCAATCAGCAAGAAGACCTTATGATTTCTTTCTTTGGCGATTCTACATTTTCAGAAGCTACCCTTATAACCGACCTTAATACTTTAGACAATGAAGGCGTGCACACCATTTCTGCAGATGGCAACACCCTTATTTTTACAGCCTGTAATAGAAGAAATGGGTTTGGCAGTTGTGACCTTATGTACTCCTATCGTACAGAAAAAGGATGGGTAGAACCCTATTACATGAGTAATAAGATTAACAACACTGGCTGGGATAGCCAACCAAGTTTATCTGCAGATGGCAACACACTTTATTTTAGCACCAGAAGAAGGGGGAATATCGGTGGAGCAGATATATATGTTGTTAGAAAGGATAAAGATGGAAAGTGGGGCTTTCCAGAGAACCTAGGCGGAAAAGTGAATACCCTGGGCAATGACGAAACACCTTTTATCCACCATGATGGAGTAACACTATATTTTAGATCAGATGGACATGTAGGTATGGGAGGCTTTGACCTGTTTAAGACTGTGTATGACCCCGAAATTGATGAATGGTCTATCCCGGTGAATCTAGGTTATCCGATAAATTCTGAAGACGATGAAGGGGGACTATTCGTTTCTCTAGATGGTGAAACCGCCTACTTCGCTACCGATAAAGGAAAGGACAACACTGATATTTACAGTTTTGAATTGTATCCAGAAATCAGACCTAAACTGGTAACCTATGTCTCTGGAAAAATTCTTAATGCAGAAACACTCAACCCACTTAATGCAGAAATTATCCTGGAACATTTAGGAGATTCTACATTAATAAATTATCAATCGGATGCAGAAGGTAATTTTTTAATCACATTACCGATAGGCGTACATTATGGTCTATCGGTAGAGAAAGAAGGCTATATGTTTTATTCTGAAAACATAAGACTAGATTCTGTGAGAAACATAACAGAAGCATTTCAGATGGATATAAAATTATCACCTATCCCAGAAGAAATTACTGAAGTAGAGGAGCCCATTATTCTTAAGAATATATTTTTCGATACGGGTTCTTCGGTATTGCTAGAAAAATCTAATTCTGAGTTGGACCGATTGGCTTCACTTCTAAAGGAAAATAGCAATGCCCACATCGCGATTACTGGACATACAGATGATATCGGCGAAGTGAAAGACAATCTCGAGTTGTCTATAGCACGGGCTCAATCCGTAAAGACTGCTCTCATCGCAAGAGGTATAAGTGAATCCAGAATTACCAGCGACGGTCGAGGAGAAACAGAACCTATTGATACCAACGATACAGAAGAAGGAAGAAGTAATAATAGAAGAACAGCGTTTACCCTTATATCTCCATAAGATAGTAGAGGACTCTAGTCAATTCTAAAAAAATACTTAGAAACTTGCTCATGATTTTCCATGAAGCATTGTATTTTCCGGCTTTTTATTAGCGATAATAAAACATATGCAGAATCAAGAAAACCAGTGGTGGAAAAAATCCATCATGTATCAGATATATCCACGGTCTTTTCAAGATAGCAATGGAGATGGAATAGGAGATCTCAGAGGGATAATAAATCGCATAGATTATATAGCTTCATTAGGCGTAGACCTCATATGGTTAGGGCCAGTATATGAGTCACCTAATGATGACAATGGTTACGACATCAGCGACTACTATAAAATCCATCCAGAGTTCGGCACCATGGTTGATTTCGATGAATTGCTTGAAAAATTACACGCTCGAGGCATAAAACTGATTATGGATCTTGTGGTTAATCACAGTTCGGATGAGCATGCATGGTTTGAGGAATCTAGAAAATCTAAAGACAATCCTTATCGTGATTATTACTACTGGAGAGATGGTAAAAATGGTGGCCCACCTAATAACTGGACCTCCTTCTTCGAAGGGAGCGCATGGAAATACGATGAACAGACAGACCAATATTATCTCCATCTATTCACTACGAAGCAACCAGACTTAAACTGGGAGAACCCAGTAGTAAGAGAAGAGATATATAAGATGATGAGGTTCTGGTTAGACAAGGGTGTTGATGGTTTTAGGATGGACGTAATATCCTTAATATCTAAGCGCTTAGAATTCGAGGATTCTCCAGTTGAAACCCTGATGCACCAGGTTTACAATTATTTTTCTAATGGTCCACGCATCCATGAATTTCTAAAAGAAATGAATCGTGAGGTTCTTTCTAAATACGATATAGTAACAGTAGGAGAGGGGCCAGGAATTACCAAGAATGTGGCACTTGATTATATAGGGAAGGATAGGAATGAACTAGATATGATATTCCAGCTTGACCTTATGTTTCTAGATAATGGTCCAAGTGGAAAGTTCGACAGAAGACCTGTATCCATGCTTGAGTTTAAAAAATTAATGACTGATTGGAATAATGCCATAGGAGATAGAGGATGGAATAACATCTTCTTAGACAATCACGATTTTCCTAGGATGGTCAGTAGATTTGGCAATGATGGAAAATACAGAATAGAATCGGCTAAATTGTTGTTGACATACTTATTGACTATGCGAGGAACTCCATGTATATATCAAGGAAGTGAAATCGGAATGACCAATGTGAAATTCACATCAGAAGATGATTATAGAGACGTCGAAACCATCAATTATTTTGAGCAAGTAAGGGCTGAAGGAAAAGATCTTAATCATGCACTAGATATGGTCCATACACAAGGTCGTGATAATGTCCGTACTCCGATTCAATGGGACAATTCTCAGCAAGGAGGATTCTCAGAAGGACAACCATGGATTAAAATAAACCCCAATTATACTGGAATTAATGTAGAAGCGGCTGATAAAGACAAAACTTCCATTCTTCATTTTTTTAGAAAAATGACAGCCTTTAGAAAAAGCAATGTTGTTCTTCAGGATGGGGATTATGTAGACTTGTATCCAGACCATGAAGCACTATATATTTTCAGTAGAGAAGCAGGGAATGAAAAGGTATATGTTTTATTGAATTTTTCTGACGACGATCAAGTCATACCAGCAGAATTAAAACTAGGAGATGTTCTTATGTCTAATTATGAAGACAACGATGTTCTCAAGTTGCTTCCTTGGGAATGTAGAGTGTGTTCTTAAAACAACAATGAAAAAGGCGGTGCTTCTGGATTAGTATTATGATTCTAACTTATAGGATGTTAATTATCAGCGTCATTTTTTTTCTGAAGTTCCAGAGAAACTCTAGTTCCTGCAGGAAGTCCATCTTTATTATATAAATCTTCTATTTCTATAGGCTTGTAAATAGACGGACTAAACGAGGCTATTCTTTTCATAGTAATCTCGATTCCTCTAGATTCTTTTTTAGAGTTGTTCAATTTCTGCAGGCTTGCTACCTTCTCTCTTCCTGCTCCATTATCAGTAATAGTGCATCTTATGGAAGTGCCATCATCGAAAAACTCTATTAGAATTTCTCCGTTCCCTTTTTCCTTATGCATCAACCCATGCCATATCGCGTTTTCTACAAAGGGTTGCAATATCAGAGGAGGCACCTGTATTTCTTCTGGATTTATATGCTCATCTATAATTACCTTTATTTTAAATGGACTATCGGTGCGTATGGATTCTAAATCTGTATAAAGCTTCAATGATTCTAGTTCTCTCTTTAAGCTGATTGTTTCTTCCTTGCTATTGTTTAAAATAAGCCGCATTAGCTTGGAAAATTTTGTCAATTGCTTAGAGGCTTCATCGCCTTTATTTTTTATAATATACCAGTTGATTGAATTAAGTGTATTGAAAAGAAAATGAGGATTCATCTGTGCACGCAGAGCGGTAAGTTCAGCTTCAGTCCTCTGCCTATTGAGCTCTTCAAGAATTCTGTCTTTTTTCAATATTTCTTGAGAAATACTAGCTTCTGATATCTTATTTATGATATGCGTTGATATCTGTTCTAAGGATGACTTTAATGAATTTCTTATAGGTGTAATACTTTCTATATTCAATAGCCCTATTTCGTTATTGTCGTGATTTAGAGGGAAGATTATCTTATTATTACGAGTATATGAATTGTTAGAATCAACATCACGACCTTTATGATTATCTAAAAGCACCTCTACGTTCTCAAGCTTGAAAATGTATTTCAAGTTTTCAGATATCTCTTCTGCAATAGTGTCTTTTTCCATTCCCGCGAAACTTGAATTGCTGAGATATTCCTTAGCTATGTTAAACTGTTCATTTCTCCTCTTGGTATGGTTTCTTTTCCTGACAATAAAACCTAACCCAAGTAAAAGTAGAATAGCTGAAAGTAATTTGAATAACCAGGTTTCATAGAAGAAAGCTTGGATCTCGAAATCTAAGAAAGAAGGTGATTCTTCTCCTATAGAGAACTGATCAGAAGCATAGTACTCAAATGTATATTTACCTGGCTTAAGATTGGTATATCCTATTCTTTCATTTTCTTGAACATAGTACCAACTTTCATCATATCCTAAAAGACGATAACTTAACCTGTTTTTAGCCCCTTTATTAAAATTAATGGCACCTAGTTTGATAAAAAAATCTTTATCATCAGGAGGAAATGAAAGGGTACTTTCTTTAAATGAATTAGCAGAAATAAATTCAACATCATTTACTGTTTTCACACTTTCTAAGTAGACCTTAGGTGTTGAGCCGAATGCACTAAGCTTGTCTAGATTGTATGTGTATACTTGCCATGCGTTCCCAAGATATGTATTACCATCTCCTAGCGATAATATTTCGTGTTCTATCCAGCTCCATCCATTAAGACCACCAGATTCGAAATTGATTATTCGTGTAGGGTCTTTATCTAGAATAATGCTTGTTCCATATTGACTTGTGGTCCATATGGCGTCCTCATCGACCTCTACTTTATAGATGAGGTTTGCAGAGGCATTATGATTGTTTTCTATAACTATTGTTTCGTAGGTTTCAGGATCTACTTTCCATACTCCAGATCCATATGTACCTATATACATTTCGTTTTCATAGAAACATAGATCATTTACTTTAATTTCGTTTTTAGAACCTTCTGCTTTTAGTGTGGGGTTAATAATTATTCTTTTTTTTGGATCATAGATTAGAACCCCATTATTAGTGCCTATCCATATTCTATTATTTCCATCTTTCTGAAGTGAAGAGACACGTTGTTTAGCCAGGATATTTAGTTCATTTTTATCACTATAGAAAGACTCAAGTTCGAAGGTGTTTAAATTCATTTTAACCAGACCATTTTCGTATAGAGCTATATATATATAAGTGCCATCTTGTTCTATACGATAAGTGATTGGGTCTTTTAGAATTTCATTTATATTAGGTTTAGTATCTACATAATTAATTTTGTTTTCAGATTCATCGAACCATGACAACCTGTAACTTGATGCTACCCATATTTTGCCATCGTCACCGTACAATAAGTCATTTATATCATATCCTGATTCCGACTCACCTGGTCCTGAATTATATCTGAAGAACT
>CALIQO010000110.1 GCA_938044055.1 uncultured Saprospiraceae bacterium | reverse complement strand
TTCTAGTGCAATGAATATTGTCACGCATAAGAAATTCTGTTTCGAAAATGTAATGGTAGATGGTGTTGACCTTACTGGAAGTTCATCTATTGCGCTTGGAGAAAATGCTCAGATTACAGATGCTTCAGGATGGGCAGCCGTTGCTTGTGAAGATCTTTTATTTGCCAATTTTAATGCAGAAGCTGCTTGTGTGGGAGGCATTCTTTATCTGTCAGATGCCAGCGATGGAAAGATTGATAATTATAGCTGGAAGGTGGGAGATGAAGGTATCGGAGAAGCCTCTCAAGCATTTTATTATATACAAGATGAATCACCCTTTTCCGTTACCTTGACAGTTGGTAATCTAGATGGACAAGAATCAGAATGGTCACAGACCATTACACCGATTACTTCAGAAATCGGGGACAATGATATTGTTCAGAATAGTACTCAGCTCGCTTCTAGATTACCAGGAGAATCTTACCAATGGTTCAAGAATGGAGCGTTACTAGATGGAGAAACTGGACGGACTTATGGATATGATCCAGAAGAATCTGCTTTTTATTTTGTTGTCATATTTGAGGGAGGTTGTAATAAGCGGTCGGAAATATTAGACCTTACAACCAGTGTAATAAACCTCGGGGAAGAGCAAGGACCTGTCGATGTGTATCCTATACCTTTTGAGGAAGTGCTCAATCTGTCGTTAAAAGAAAATGTAGATAATAACATTTCGTTAAAGATTTATAATGGTCTGGGAATGTTGATTTTAAGTGAGAACTTACGATTAAGAAATGGCTCTCATTCTATAAACACACATGAATGGAATGCTGGCGTTTATTTCGGAGTCATGGAGATAGAAGATAAAGTATATTCAATAAAACTAATAAAAAGATGATTAAAACGATTTGGTGTGTAATTTTTCTTTTGGTTGGAACCCTAGGTTATTCTCAAGACCAATTCTATGATACTACGAATCAGTCATTCTCTAGAAAAACAGGAGATGTCAAGGGTACGCCTTATGAATTTGAGAATTGGAAGAAAGGATATGTATTTACCATTAAAGGGGATTCTATGCTTACTGCAATGATCAATTATAATGGATACAGTAAACTTTTTGAGATAAAGGAAGAAGGAAACTATATAGCCCTTAATGAGAAATACCATAATAAGATTAAGATCCGAAATGGGTATGCTTATGAAACCTATAAGAACAGATTAGTAGGATCCGATCTAGAATATTATCAAGTATTGTATGAAGGGGAAAATGTTTCCTTACTCAAGAGGCATGAAGTTAAGATTAAGGAGAGAGGAGAAAGCAATTATGCTGGATCTGTAAAGTCTAAAAAATATAAGAATTCTACAGTATATTATCTCCTTGATGAAGAAGGATATAAGGAGTTGAACAGGAAGGATAAGTTTTTTGAAAAGTATTTTCGAAGTAAAAAAGTGAAGAAGTTCATCAAGGACAACAAGCTCAAGTTGAAAAAAGACATGGATCTTATAAAAGCTGTTGAGTATGGAGATACATTCCGGAATGCGGAAGATAATTGACAATGGTTTATCACAATATCATTAAAGATTAAAGAAAGGGATCAAGATTTAAATCTTGATCCCTTTCTTATTTCCGGATGCAATTAATTACTGAGCGTTGCTCCTGACATCAAGTGCATTCACTGCATCTGATATCTCATACCCTAATCTTAGCCCTTCATCACAATCCATTCTGATGTGTACACCTAGAGGAATTCTGCTATACGCATTTTCTTCTGCCATCTGGCTTATAGATGTAAAACTTCTAGGTTCCCCTAGGAATTCTTCTCTGCCTTCATGGGTATAATCCGTAAAAGGAATATCTCCGAAAGTATCAATAAAAACACCACCTGCTGCTGATGCGAATGTCGAGTGACCAGAAGGGTAGCCTGGGAACGATGGGTTAGGCCAGTATACCAATCTAAATAAATTAGTCTGGAAGTCAGGGTCGATATACTCATGGATGAAAACATTAGGTCTCATAACCATATACTCGTATTTGTCTGCCCAGGTTGATACTGCAGCATCGTTAAGTGCATATCCAAGTTTCAACATTAGCTCAAGTCCTGACTCCAGAGACATTCTTTCATTCTCCATCAATTGAGCGGCAATAGCTACTTGTCTTCCTGGAGGGCTCACCATCAATCCTTCTACATCATCAGACCAGAATTCTGCAATCCATAGATCTTCTCCTTGCTCTTCTCTGGCTGCATTGTTGTCGTTGTATACTTCCTCCATCTGCTGATAGTATCCACTTGTAGGATTTGTGCTGTACTCCATAGGAGGCACAGAAGTTGTTTCTTCAGAAGAGATTACAAAGGTTCTTACCTGTCCCCAGTATGGGAACAATGCACGTTCTGGATCGGCACTGTATGTCCAGTAGCCATCTCCAGTAGGAGGCTCATAACTCAATGGCTGTGGTTCTGGGATCTGATTTTCAGCTTCGGTATCTGTAAGGGCATATGCTATTACTTGCTCTGCAATGTAAGTACCCCATTCTGCAGATTCTTCTTCGTCGTTATTGTTGCCATTCTGACCATCGTTTCTTCTTGCATTCTCAGACATAGAGCTTTCCAGCTCTTGGATCTTGGCTTTAATGTCGGTATCTACATTGATCATAAAGTGGTCAAGGACTGTTGCATAACAAGCATTAAGTGCTTCTTCTACATCTAAGTCTCTAGGCGCATCTTCATCGATGTCCAAGCCTTCTAATCTAGTAGATTCACTAGTCAGTGATCGACTGGCTGAAGCCCCTACTTCGTAAGCTGCAAGATTGATGTAGGCGATGGCTCTTGCAGTGGCATTAGGTCTCATGCCATAAGCGTGTTGATCAATTTCAGCGAAAAGTTCAGACCACTCGATTACTACATCTAGTTCATCATTACCTCTGTTAGGTCCATCGTTATTGTCTCCTTGACCATCAGGACGGTCGTTGTTTCTCCCATCTCTGAGTTCGCTGATTTCAACGTCTTCTGCGAGGTCATCAGAACAAGAGGTAAAGAAAGGTAAGATGATTAAAGCTAGGTAGACCCATTTTAATTTGAATAAATTCATGATAATACAATTTTAGTGTTATAAAATGATTAATTCCGAT
>CALIQO010000109.1 GCA_938044055.1 uncultured Saprospiraceae bacterium | reverse complement strand
GGCATCGATATCAATAAGAGATACATCCATATTCTCAGCTTCCTTGTGATTGTTAAATACAGATTCTTCTTGCGATGTAAAACCTCCGTATGCCTTCTGGATAAAAACACGGAGAGGGTTACCTTTCGATCCACCGATAACTAAATCGTCAAGTGAGTCTCCATTTAAATCCCCTACTGCAGCTTGGGGACCATGATTAGACCGCATATAAAAAGCCAGTCTTTCTCTGTCGAAATCACTGTGTTGATTTTCAATATGAGTATAAGATAAAATAGATGATTTCTGGAAGAATGTTTCTTTACTTACTTCTTCTTGTACCGGAGTTTTCTCTCCATCATACGAAACGATAATTTTATTGTTGTCTGAGAAGGATGACAACACTTGAGTCGTTCCATCCGGCCACACAATTCTTAATGAGTCTAATACATCGGATTGTCCTATTCCTATAATCAAGTTATGGTCTACACTAGACTGAAATCCCTTCATAGGATTCAGCTCTATATACTGAGTCATGTCGCTGTGATATGCGTATAGTTTAGACCCTATTCCATATGGATTAAAATCTTTATACGTGAGTTTTATTTTAACAGATTGATTTAAAGTGTCTGTGTTGTTTCTGTATACACTTGCCTCTCCATCTATATTATTAATTACCAAGTCTAGATCACCATCGTTGTCTAGGTCGCCATAGGCAGAACCATTGGAAAATGTTTTTTCTGTCAGACCAGATGCTGCAGAGGAATCGTCATATTGATATCCGTTGCGATTCATGTACAAATAATTCTGTAAGGGTTCCGAAGGAATGTTATCAAACATTTCAACCATGACCTCACCCTTGTCTTTTATCAGTCTTTTAATATTCTCAGGGTTAAAATAATAATTAACATAATCCTGATCTAACAGGTCTTTTCCGATACCATTAGCAATAAATATATCCTTATACCCATCGTTATTGTAATCAGCAATCAAGGCACCCCAGCTCCAGTCAGTAGCTTCTGTTCCCGTTATTCTAGAAACTTCTGCAAACCATGGCAAGCCATCTGATTTTTCTCCCATGTTCAATTGAAAAACATTCCTTGCAAATTGTCGATGGTATCCATTATCGACCGCTCGTTTATATTTCTCCCAATTCTCATAAACCGCTTTCGTCTTGGTTCTTTCTAACTGCTTCGGCAGCATTTCTGTAACGAATACATCTGGCAATGCGTCATTGTTTACATCTGCAATATCTGCTCCCATAGAACCCATACTTGTTTCTTCCATTACAGAGACAAGCTCTTCTGAGAAGGTGCCGTCCTGATTGTTGATGTATAGATAATCTCTTTCAAAAAAATCATTGCTTACATATAAGTCTGGCCAGTGATCACCATTCATATCTCCCACACTTACGCCTAGTCCGAAACCTATAGCACTCCCATATATTCCAGTCTCTTCTGATACATCTACGAATCTGGGTCCATCGTTTATTAAGGTATCTCCATCCATAATAACGATGTGATCGTTCCTTAATAACCTATTCCCTCCTGAGTCATCTCTCTGTTCTCTGAAATCCTTAATGAGGTCATAATTGCCCACAGATCTTATACTGTTGTTAAGAAGATAACAATCTAAGTCACCATCTCTATCGTAATCTAAAAAAGCAGTGTGCACACTGAGTCCGTTGAAATCCAGACCGTAAACTTTCGACTTATCTGTAAATGTCAGGTCACCATTGTTTATAAATGCTTGATTGTGTCTGACTCCTGGATCTTCCGGAGATCCTGATTTACACACATAGATGTCGAGCCAGCCGTCACCATTGATATCAACCATAGCGGCGCCAGATGACCATACATCTGGACAAGCGACGCCAGCATCTGCTGTTATATCTGTAAAAGTAAAGTCTCCTTGATTGATGTATAACTTATTTTCTACTTGGTTACCGGTTAGGTATATGTCTGCAAGGCCATCGTTATTAACATCGCCAATCGCTACTCCACCACCATTATAGAAGTTCTTGAAAACGTATGGATTGAATGCTTCTGTATAAGAAAGGTTATTCTTGAATCCTATATTCGTCTCCTGACTAGTCAGAAGAGAAAACAAAGTATCAGAAGGCTCCATCCGATCGGTATCGCACGAGACTAAAGTTAGAAAGGTTAATATAGATATTAGGAACTTCAATGTTAGGCAAAGCTATTGAAGACTTTCAATAATACAAATAGGTCATCCCATTACAGGACGACCTATTCATTTTTCTTAGAAGGAATAAATATTAATAACCTGGATTCTGCTGTAGGTTACTGTTAACAGCAATCTGCGTAGCAGGGATAGGCATTAATTTTTTAAAGTCTTCAGATGCTGGTTTTTCCCACCATGCATCACCCCATCTATCGAAACGGATTAAATCTGTTCTTCGCTTAGCTTCGAAACACATTTCTCTTCCTCTTTCAGCAAGAAGGTTGTCTGCATCTAGTGATCCAAAGGCATCTACTCCAGCTCTTGCTCTCACCATGTTGACAAGGTCAAGGGCTTCTGCATCACCTGAATTCATTCTCCATAAAGCTTCAGCCTTATTAAGAAGCACTTCTCCATATCTGAAAAGTATAAAGTCATTGTTCATATTAGGTGTGGTTCCTGCTTCGTACTCGTACTTAGAAAGTCTTACACCACCATCTCTCCATGCTCCAGGGGCAAGTTCGTTGATCTCTGGACTGAATACAACTGCTCTAGCCGCATCCTCACCAGATAGACTTCCGTCTTCAAGCACATTATCAGGATACCATGTATCAGCACCATCAATTAAGATGTTGCCAGAAGCATCGTATTGAGGACCTTCTAGCATAACGCCATATCCTCTTCCTCCTCCTGTTTTTCTGACATCCGTGTCCTCAAATGAGTTGTAGAAATCAGCTAAACTTGTATATCCATTCCACGGTTGTGCCGTTGTATTGAAGGTGAACTGTGATTGATAGTGCAGGGTCATCTGTACAAGAACGTGTCCTCCAGCATTTACCTCATCATATGGGATTGCCCATACTGTTTCACTTGACCCTGAGTTATCAGGAGAAAAGTTAGCGAAGTAATTAGATTCTAGAGAAAAGTTTCCTGAGTTGATGATTTCATTACATGCTGCAACTGCCTTACCGTATTGAGCAGAACCTATGTAAGATTCAGCATTAAGGTATAAGGAAGCCATAAGCGCCTGACCTACATAGAAATTCACTCTTCCATAAGTAGACGCATCTACTGAAGTACTTAGTAGAGGAACGTTAGCTGTAAGTTCTGTATCAATAAATGCATAAACTTCAGCTCTAGGTCTTGTTTCAGGTAAAAATCCTTCTGGTACATCGAATGATTCAATGATAGGAACATTACCGAAAACATCAAGTAGTACAAGATAATAGTAAGCCCTTAAAACCTTCAGCTCTGCTATAAATGCCGCTGAGTTAGGGTTGTCAACATTTTCAAATGTTGCTATCAATCTATTACATGTATTGATTCCTCCATAGGCAAAAGTCCAAGTATTGTTAAAAACGCCTTCACCGTCGAAGAAATCGTGTCTATGGGTTCTTAACCATTGACCTCCATCTTCCCAGTCAGGACCTTTATGCGTAACTGCTGCTTCATCGGAAGACACTTCCTGTAGGGAATATAATCCCCCATGACCGGCAATACCATATAAGTTGGTATAAGCAGATCCAAGTGCAGAAATGAAGGCATCTTCATTCTGAAAGTATGTTGATTCTGTGATCACATCATTGAATTCTGGCTCAAGATCTGAACACGAAGCAAATCCTAACATCCCTACAAATGCAGCAAATAGGATTCTATTTATTTTTTTCATTTTAAATAATTTTTTCGTTGTGATTAAAAGCCAAGATTAACACCGAACGTAAACGTTCTTGTTAAGTAATAAGTGTTTCTTCTGTCTACTCCAGGCGCAAGTGGGTCACTTCCGCCTATTCTACCACCATTGTCGACAGCCCCCGTATCTCCTAGCCTAGCTTCTGGATCAATACCTGTATAATCTGTAATTGTAAACAAGTTCTGTCCAGCTACATAGATTCTTACGTTATCAAATGCAGTGTTGTTACTCATGTCTAAGGTATAACCTATAGATGCATTGTCAAGTCTTATAAACGACGCATCCTCTACATGAGTAGAATTATAAGAAGCAGTTGTAACGTTAGGATCAAAATATTTAGTTCTGATAAAGTTTCCACCTTTTACAGCTGGGTTGATTTCATAAAAAGCTCGGTTAGTATTAACAAGACTGTGACCAAATGATCCTCTGAAGAATAAGTTAGCATCGAATCTTCCAAATGAAATATCATTGTTCAATGACAATTCGAAATCAGGAAGTCCGTTACCAACAACAATCCAATCATCAGCATCTATGGCTCCATCACCATTCTGATCTTTAAAGATGTACGAACCATCTTCTCCTACTCCAGCAAATTCTGGCGCTACGATCTGACCAATGGGTTGACCTACTTCTAACAAGTGTAGCCCTACACCTGCATCTGTAATATTCTGACCTGGTGCTCCTAAGTTGGTTCTAAATTCTGATGGCGTATCTTCTAAATACTCATCTAAGGTTGAGGTATAACTGGTAACAATTAAACTAGGTGTGTATGAAAAATCACCATTGTTAATTAAATCGTTGTAAGAAATAGCAAGTTCTACTCCACTTGAAGTAAAGGCAGCTACATTCTTCCAGGTATTAGGCGCTAAGTTAGGTGGTACTGGTACTCTTGTAAAAAGAATAAGATCATCTGTCTTTCTTGAGAAGACGTCCAATGTACCTGTTAATTTAAAGTCTAACAAGGCAAAGTCTAATCCTACATTTATTTCTGATTTGGTTTCCCATTTCAAGTCAGGATTAGCATTGGTCGTAGGTCCATATGATGGAACGAATTCTCCATTAAAGAAAAATTGTGCTCCTGGACTAAATATAGATTCTGACAAGAAGTTCTGACCTGGTAAGTTACCTGTAACTCCATATCCTACTCTTAATTTTAAATTATCAACACCAGATATTTGCGTAAGCTTAGAGATATCTACACCCGCACTTAATGCAGGGAAAACACCAAACTTGTTTCCTTCACCAAATCTATCAGAACCTTCTCTTCTTACACTCGCAGATACGAAATAGGTATCGTCATAATTTACGTTTACCCTTCCGAATTGTGCTTCAAGAGCATATCCATTATTGTAAGAATAAGGAGTTGCTAACCCGGTAAGTACTTCTGCAGAAGCACCGATCTGATTGTATGTATTATTGTCTAGCAGATATCCTCCGGCTGTTATGCCCTGACCTCTGTTATTGAAATCTTGAAAAGAATATCCTCCTAGTAAGGTATACGTTAATCCACCAGATTCTCCAGTGTATTGTAAAGTAGCCTCATACAGATCATTCTGAGATATGTCGGTTGCTCTAGTAGCAACACCACTTCTACTTATTCCTTGTCTGTATAAAGCAGTTCTAGGGTAATATTCTCCTCTGAATCTATTGTTGGTCTGTCTAGCATACGTTCCTTGAATCTTTAATGCAGGAAGTATATTATATGCTGCAGTAACGTTCATCAGGTTCTCACTTCTCTCTCCATCATTGATGTTCTGATCTACAATT
>CALIQO010000108.1 GCA_938044055.1 uncultured Saprospiraceae bacterium | reverse complement strand
TATGCTGCATCGATAGGAGGGATGGCAACATTAATAGGGACTCCTCCTAATCTTGTGCTTGCCGGTGTTGTTAAAGAAGCGTTTGGTGTAGAAATATCATTTGCCCAATGGATGAGTTTCGGCTTACCTATTTCTGTTGTTCTGCTGGGAGTATGCTGGGTATACTTGACGAAATATGCCTTTAAATTTAAAATGGAAGAATTCCCTGGTGGCAAGGCTGAAATCAAATCGCAGTTGCATCGCTTGGGTAATATGTCATATGAAGAAAAAGTTGTCCTTGCGGTATTCGTTGTTACAGCTTTGATGTGGATGTTTAGATCTTTTTTGCAAGAATTTTTACCTGCGTTAGATGATCCAATTATTGCTATTTTCGCCGCCATAATTCTGTTCCTTATACCGTCTTCTGAAAGAAAAAAATCCATCATAGAATGGCCTGAGGCAGTTAAGATGCCATGGGGTATCATCATTCTTTTCGGGGGAGGGATGGCCATTGCTGCTGCATTTAAGCAGAGTGGCTTAGCAGTATGGATAGGAGAACAATTTACCTTGTTCGAAGCTCTGCCCATATTCTTGCTCATTCTAATATTAATTACTTGCGTCAACTTTCTTACAGAAATCACCTCTAATATGGCAACGACAGCTATGTTGTGTCCGATACTAGCACCGATAGCCTTGTCCATTGATGTCCACCCATATGTGCTTATGGTGTCTGCAACAGTAGCCGCATCTTGTGCCTTTATGTTGCCGGTAGCCACCCCGCCCAATGCGGTTGTCTTCGGGTCTGGGTACTTGCGGATTTCTGATATGGTCAAGACAGGCATCTGGATGAATGTATTATCCATTATTATATTGACCCTTTTCGTTTTCTTCGTGTTGAGTAATCTATGGGGATTCGACCCGTATACTTTTCCTGCGGAATTTATGGATTAGATCTTCCTACTTCAGGATAAACTGAAATTATAGAAGCCAGATTCTATTGCCGATTTTTCCTAATTTGAATTATAGTAGCAAGCTTAGATTCACCACCCCAGCTAATTGTAAGGTTCATCTTCTTAAATAATTTATTGTAGGTTCCGTCATCTTAAGAACTCAGATATACTCAAGATCGTTGCTGGGAACTACATTCTATCTAGACTAGATGCATGCAATTTAGTTTACTCAGGCTTGCCCCTTCCTACGAATCTTTCTTTTCCCAGAAGAAAACGGATGGCCCGTGCTACATTTCTTACGATGCTTTCTTCTGTTTTTAGATTAGAAATGTAACGCACTATTTCTTTCTGTCTAGATGGAGAGAGTCTGTTGAATACTTCCTGGGCTTCTTCATTTTCTTCTAATGCTTGTACAAAAAGGGGGTGCGGAACTATGGTTCTATCGCTTTGATCAATTTCAATGACTACCCGGATGGTTTCTCCGATTCTGCGGGGTGAATCCTTAAGCATTTTCATGTTGATATATAACCTCCAATCACCACTGTATTTTACCAGTGTCTGTTGGTATTGTTTCTCATTGACGGTTCCTTTTACAGGAATGGGACCTTTCGATTTCTGCGCATCTATAAATATCTGATGCAAGATTATCTGTGGAATGAGGACATAAGGATTGCCTTTTATAATTTCTACAGTTGCTGAAAATGCGTACATCTGATTTTCTTATTTTGTGCGCGGATTTAAATCCATCCTACATTTTTCCGCCATTCATCATATCGCTTTTTTCTTTCCAGGATATCACTTGGTGGCAGTAAATTTTCTTCTATAGATCGATCCCTCATTAATTGAGTTTGTTCTTCTAGAGAATTAAGGCCGAGGGATTTTCTTCTTTCATTAACGTTTTCCATATCGTCGTAGGGATTGGGACTGAGTCTGCCATCATCATCCCAGTCATAAGCCGTACCATAAAGTTGAGGTTTTCCTTCGAAAGTCGCAATTCTGTCTGATAAGTAAGCTAGATTCATAGGGTTGGCTTCTTCTTGATTTACTGCTTCTTCTAGAAGGCTTAGGCATTTTCTCATGAATGCTGGCTGTCCGATAGCATGTTGTATAATCAACCAAGCAGCATCACTAGCTGCTTCACCTACCTTCGCAATTGTCGGGTATCCTATTTCGTCAATGATATCATTTAGAATTTTAGCATTTCGTTTATGCATTTTTTCCATGACTGGATTATAACCATTGTTGAGTTCCTTTTTCTCTATGAGTTGAGCTCGCAATATCAGATCGTCTTCTTTTAGTTTTAATATTTTATCTCTATACATTTCTAAATTCATCTGACGCTATTGTTTTATATGATAGATAGAAGGTGTTGGATTGAATCATATAATTCCGCTTACGCAAATGTATGAAGACTACTCGACTTAGCTTGTGGCTTGAAAAATAAATTGAATTATAGAACAATGATTTTTCTTACAATCTTACTAGAAGAAGGGGCGTGAATGCATACATAATATAGACCACTATGGATGTTGTCTATGTCTAGTTGTATTTTGTTTTCCCCTTCGGAATACATCTTCGGACTCAATCTTTTCATCAAGAGTCCCATGGTATTATATATTTCTATGTGCAATTTAGATTGGATTTTTAATTCGACATCGATAGTGAAAGCATCAAGAGCAGGATTAGGATAAATGGAGATACTATTCTGGTCAACATAAGGATTTAAACTTGACGTGATTTCGGTGAATTCATAAGCACCTATTGAAGGCGCATTGCTCCGCAACACATAATTGAAATCTCGATTTATAGGCGCATAACTAGGAGGACTTATTAAGAATTCAAGATCTGGGCTTCCTACTTCAATGGCAGGACTACTGGATTGCAAGTGCAGATTGTAATTAGCTTCATCTTCAAACTGAGGATCCAGATTATTGATATTATGCTGATCCATTACACAATCATTACACAATGTATATTCGCCTAATCCGTAATAGAGGTTATTAGATAAAGATATAGTGGATTCATTGTCTATGAGGGTATAATGATTTCCAGAGGGACCGGGAAACTCCGAAGTCATGTGGATAATGTTATTTTTAAGAGAAGACTCAATGGCGTTTTCGCGAATCCTAAATCCTATATACCCAGAATTATATAGCGTGTTGTTGTAAAAATGGGCTGTTCCTCTAGCACTCTGACTCATGGCAGGAGAGTAACCTACATGGGTAGTATTTTCACCGTCAAATGTTCCACAACTGATTATGATATTATTGTAGACATATGTCGGTTCTGGTGCTTCTTCGCCTAAATCATAACTCAAGTCGTAAACACCTACAGCTCTAGACCGCTGCATTGTACAATCTACTATATTATTGAATATAAAATGAGCATCTAAAACTTGATCTACTTCACAACGATTTTCCTGGTGATTAATAACAATAATGGGACCTCTGCCGAAGTCGTTATCGTATAGGTGATTCCATCCTACTTCTGCTCCACCATTGTCAGCACATCCAGAAATATAGATACCGTGGTCATACCTGTTCTGGCTGTTTCCACCGTGAATAGCGTTTCCTAGAATTCTATTTCCATCTCCTGAATGCGTGTTAATTGAGCCACAGACAATAATTCCTGTTCCACTTCCATACCAGTTCTTTAACCCAACAACATCGTTCCCTACGAATCTGTGGTAATCTCCAGCCATATTAGCCCCCATCCATTCGGAATCAATGGCAAATCCAGAAAAAACCATGTGGTTGTTGCTGAGTCTTATTCCATTGCTGTGATTTACATCTACAGTAGGAACAGCAATTTCTGGCTGCTCTCCAGGAAACCCAAGCAATGCAATAGGTAAAGTCTCTGTGCCACTGGGTTCACTGTTTCTTATCCAGATTACAGAGTTGCCTCCATTGTATTCTCCGTCATAGACATCTGAATCTCTGAAATAGTATGTATCACCTGGCTGCATATTGTCTACCCAGCTGTATCTAGAGTTGCTGGCTTCATATGGATTTTCAATTGTTCCATTTCCTCCGGGATTATTTTCCGTAATAAAATATATCGCTCCCTCTCGTATCGTAAAAGGCAGTGGATTAGATTCTGCACCATCCACAGTAACCGTTATATCACCAGAGCCATCCATCATCTGATCATTAAGCCAGAAAGTAATGCGCTGAAAATGCTCTGTAGGCCAGTATTCTCCCCAGGCAGCATAATTTTCTGAAGCATTTATAGAAGTACCATTTACTGTTACGTAAGAAGTGCCCCTATTCTCTCCGAACCCAGAACCCCAGATACTGACGGATACACCCTTTTCTGGTTCTGCCTCACTCCAACCAGATTTAGGGCCTGAATCAATATCAGAAAACAATAGAACAGGTTTGTTAGAAAAGAGGAGAATTGAAAAAAGAGAGAAATAAGCAGAGATTAGAAATATCCGTATTTTATGTGTTATAGCCTTCATGCAATTAGATAGAATAATTCAGAATAACGCATTCAGAAAAGCACCCATAAGATTGACTATTGAAGTCTTATTTAGAAACAAAAATAGTCACACGAAACTGAGATTGATGGTTATAAATATACGGAAGAGAAACACAATACAAAAAAAAAA
>CALIQO010000107.1 GCA_938044055.1 uncultured Saprospiraceae bacterium | reverse complement strand
TTTACAGATTTCGATATAGATCTTTTTAAATCTGGAAAACACTTTAAGCTATATGAGAAAATGGGTGCTCATCCTGCCACTTTTGAGGGAGAAGAAGGTTGTTATTTCGCTGTATGGGCACCTTCTGCAGCCAAGCTTGCCATAGTAGGAGACTTTAATGGTTGGTCTGGAGAAGATCACGAATTAAATGTTCGGTGGGATAGTTCGGGAATATGGGAAGGCTTTTTGCCTGGAGTAAAAGTAGGGGACAGGTATAAATTTAAAATATGGTCCAATAACAATAATCAGATTCTTGAAAAAGCGGATCCATTTGCGAGAAGCGCAGAACACCCGCCTATGACCGCTTCCATTGTATGGTCTGAAGATTATTCATGGAAAGATACTAGGTGGATGAAGTCTCGTAAAAAGAAAAACAGCTTAGAGGCTCCTTATTCTGTATATGAAGTTCACCTAGGGTCATGGAAAAGAGTGTTAGAAGAAAATCGTCCATTGTCTTATCAAGAACTTTCTTCAGAATTGGTTTCTTATGTCAAGGATATGGGCTACACCCACGTAGAACTGCTTCCGATTATGGAACATCCTTATGAGCCCTCATGGGGATATCAAGTTACATCATTCTATGCGCCATCCATACGACATGGCCAGCCTGAAGAATTTAAAGCCCTTGTAGATGCTTTTCATAAGGCAGAGATAGGCGTTATCCTCGACTGGGTACCCGCCCACTTTCCATCAGATGCCTGGGCTTTAGCTAATTTCGACGGATCTCATCTATATGAGCACCCAGACCCACGGAAGGGGTATCATCCTGACTGGAAGAGCCTCATTTTTAATTTTGACAGAAACGAGGTAAGGTCGTTTCTGATAAGTAGCGCCCTATTCTGGCTCGACCAGTTCCACATAGATGGGTTGCGCGTAGACGCAGTTGCATCTATGTTGTATTTAGATTACTCGAGAAATGACGGAGAATGGGAACCGAACCAGTATGGAGGAAATGAAAACCTATCGGTCATCAGTTTTCTAAAAGATTTTAATCAAGCAGTCTATCGTGAATTTCCAGATGTACAGACCATTGCAGAAGAAAGCACTTCCTTTTCTCTGGTCTCACGTCCGGTAGATATGGGTGGCTTAGGCTTCGGTATGAAATGGATGATGGGCTGGATGAATGACACCCTTACCTACTTCGCAAGAGATCCTGTCTATCGTAGTTATCACCACAATAACATTACTTTCAGTTTAGCATATGCCTTTACTGAAAATTTTATGCTTCCACTATCTCACGACGAAGTTGTACATGGTAAGGGTTCGATGATTAGAAAAATGCCAGGTGACGACTGGCAACGATTCGCTAATCTGCGTTTATTATATGCATATATGTTTACCCATCCAGGTAGTAAGCTCCTATTTATGGGAAATGACCTAGCCCAGTACAGTGAGTGGAACCACACCAAAAGCCTAGACTGGAATCTACTAGACTTTCCTTTTCATAGTGGTATTAATTCCCTTATAAAGGACCTAAACAAGCTTTATAAAAAAGAACCTGCCTTATATAACTATGCTTATCAACAAGAAGGTTTCGAGTGGATAGATCATACAGACTATAAAAACTCTATAATCGTTTTCCTTCGCAAAGGCATCAAAGCAGCAGACCAGATACTTGTTGTCTGCAATTTCACACCAGATCCTATAGAAGAATATACCATAGGTGTTCCAGCGTCTAAATCTTGGAAACTTATTTTTAATTCGGACGATTCCAAGTATGAGGGGAGTGGATACAATGTTACCAAAACCATAAAGACTCGCCAGAAAGAATCACATGGCAGAGAATGGTCCATTAATCTAAAAGTGGTTCCCCTTGGCGTCTGTGTTTACAAACTATCAAAATGATTAAATAAAAGAAACTACTCGTTTTTTTAGAATATTAGGAGTTATCTAGATATTTTAGGTCACCTTTCTGATAAGCATTATTGAATAGATGGTCTACCCCGATGAGTAATAATCTATTTTAAATAATGTATTACTATGAAACAGATAGCTTTTCTCATTTCCTTATTTTCCCCCTTTATTATTATTTCACAAGATTTAAGATTCGATGAATTGAGCTTAGAATCTTCCCTTTCACAACCTGTAGAAATTACTAATTCTGGAATAGCTGGAGACGATCGTCTATTTATCGGCGAAAAAACCGGTCAGATTAGAATAATAAAAGATTTGGAAAGTGCTCCTTTTCTTGCAGCTGATCCATTCTTGCAGATAACTGTAGATAATCGGAGTGAAGGAGGTTTGCTCGGAATTGCATTCGATCCAGATTACGAGAACAATGGGTATTTTTATGTCAACTATACATTCCGTACTGGAGACAATATGAATACCAGAATATCAAGATTTCAGGTCGACAATACCAATCCCGACACAACTCTTGCCGGAAGTGAATTGTCTTTACTTGAAATTCCACAACCGTATAACAATCACAATGGTGGTGATCTGGCTTTTGGGAATGATGGATTCTTGTATATCCCCATGGGAGATGGAGGCTCCGGTGGTGATCCAGAAAACAGTGGTCAGGACTCGACTACTTTACTGGGTTCTGTATTGAGAATAGATGTATCACTTCCACTAAATTCTACAGCGCCTTTTTATAAAATTCCTGGAGACAACCCTTGGGTCGGTGATGCTAGTGTTCCTGATGAAGTCTGGTCTATCGGTTGGAGAAACCCGTGGAGGTTTAGTTTCGATATGGCAACCGGGGACATGTGGGTTGCTGACGTAGGGCAGGGAGCCAGAGAGGAGATCAATAGAATTCCTGCTGGAACACCTGGAGGGCTTAATTATGGCTGGCATTGTTATGAAGGCACATTATTATATAATGATTCTGACAGTGATTGTCCTGATTATGAAGATACTGCTCAACCGCTTATGGATTATGCAAGAGATCTAGGCAAGTCCGTAACAGGAGGTTATGTGTATCGGGGCTCTGATTATCCTAGCCTTATCGGTAAATATGTTTTTACTGATTATGTGACCAGTAGTAATTTCTGGGTTATTTCGATGAATGGAAATACACCCAGTATAGACTTGCAGGGTTTCTCTGGTGGAGATGCACTCGATGGTGTTACTGTCATAGGAGAAGATATAAATGGAGAACTTTATACAGCTGAAATAAGCGGAAGTATTTCAAAAATTGCTGTTGAAGGGACTGTTCCTGTAGAATTAAATTCATTTGCCGCAGAAACAACTAATGATGGCATTCTTCTTACTTGGATTACGTCGTCAGAGATAAATTCAGATTACTTCTCAATTGAAAGAGGAAGCGACACAGAAAGTTTTATTGAAATCGGCCAATTAAGTGCACAAGGAAATAGCTCAGTAGAAAACACATATACCTATCTAGACACAGAGCCAGAAAGCAACCCTTCTTATTATCGGCTTAGAATTGTGGATTTAGATGGAAGCGAACAGCTGTCGCCTATTGTAGAGGTCAATACTTCTTCCCTGAAAGACAATCGACATTCTGAAATTGTACACATAAGCCCTAATCCCAACTATGGTGTTTTTAAAATTATTACAGACGAAGAAAAAATAGATTATCGGATTTACTCCTTGTCTGGAAAAGAAATTCTAACCGGTTCCGGAAGAAATCAGTCCTTAATAAATATTTCTGATCAGGTTCAGGGAGTCTACTTAATCAATATTAAAGTAGCCGGAAAGTCCTACTTCCAGAAGTTTATCATAATGTAATCTTAAGTATAGTTATAGTTGACTTAAGAATAAGTATAGTATATGCATAAGTCTACGTGTTGACCGTCATAATAGCGGTTAATATGGTGGTTACACACAAGGAGGTTGAGACAATGAATGTTTAAAAAGTATGATAAGAGTACAATAATTCATTTTCAACCTCCTTTATATTTACTTTGCAACATATGTCTAGAGTACTGATACTATTATTTATATTTTTTACGGGAAGCTTAAGTAATCCGCCTCAGCTTGGCGCACAGATGTCGGAGAAGCAGATAGAGGTGCTTAATACCTATGTTTCTTATAACAATGAAGCAATCCATGGGCTTCTTATTGTTCATAGACTTCTAGAAAACTTTAACCTTGAAATAAATAAATACGCTGATTTAGATTCTTATCAAATCAATTTTTACAGCAACAATGACTTACCTAAAAATATATTCTTAGACGAAGAAAATTGGTTTTACGATATATCGCCAGAAGAATGGTTCCAGAAAATTCAGGACTCGCGTGGAGTTCTGGATGCGCGAATAGATGAAAAATTATATGCTGGTGCTTCTCTTATGCGAGATGTGTATACATCTATAAATCAGAAACGTTTCGATATCGAGAACATCATAAATAGCCTTGATCTTAGTAACAAGGATAACCTTAAAAAAGTATACGATGAGCTAGAAGCTTGTGTAACGCTGTATAATAATTTTTACAATGCACAGAGGAGGATGGAGAGCGTCCTATACACACTGGAGGGTCTACCTGAACCTATTTATTACCTGTTGTTAAAAAGAATGTATGGTGATATGAGGTCCATCTTATCAGCTGTAAGGCATACTCCTGATAAAAACTTAGGAAGTCTTATCGCTAGGAGCAAAAAAACGCTCGAAGAAGGAACATTAAAACCTAGTGGCAATTCTAAAAAAAGGACACAGGAGTTTCACATATCTAATATTGTTTCACAGGTCAATAAGGGCATTGCTGCTGCAGAAGATTATAGATCTAAAAAGACAATACCGGAAGAATACTTAATGTATGGGGCCCAGTATTATGCATATAATGCTGATATCATCAATAAGTTCAATAGGTACGGAAGTGGTATCGTCTCAGAGATTAATACATTACTAGACATAACCGAAACACAAGGGTTAAAATTTACAGAACTACCACATTACTATAAGGTAATATACCCGCGTGTACTAGAGGCAGAAACAGTAGAAACAATTGCTCCAGCAGGGTTAAGTGCGATACCTGCAGACATAGAAGGAAGGAAGCTTATAAAGAAAAATGAATCCGGTATAGTTGTGACTGAATTAGAAATTAATGTGGAGATATACGATCATAAAATACAAGACGGAGATGTTGTCTCTCTTAATTTTAATGGTGCGTGGATTGTCGAAAACCACAAGTTGACTAAAGAACCCCATCGCCTTAAACTAAAGCTAGATCCATCCGCTACTAATTTTCTAGTGTTGCATGCTATAAATCTAGGCCAACGCCCTCCTAATACTATGGCTATAAGATATTATGTCAACGGTAAGCGGAAGCAATACGTAATGAATTCTGACCTCAATGCCAGCGAGGTTATAGAAATAAAGGTCCAATAATCAGGTAATTAAAAAGCCCCGGGTTATCCCCGAGGCTAGTATCGTTTTATTATGATTACACAAGCTCTTACTGAGCCGGTATTCTTAATATCTGTCCTGGGTAAATCTTATCAGGATGATCAAGCATCGGTCGATTCGCTTCGAAGATTGCATTATACTTCATAGCATCTCCATATACTTCTTTAGCTATTTTAGAAAGCGTATCACCGGATTTTACTTCATGAAAAGTTGATTCTGGTTCTGGATTAGTAACATGTATAGAATCTTCAACTGATCCTACGCCTTCTACATTACCTACAGCAAGAATGATTTTTTCTCGGTTGGCATTGGTATCCGTTGTTCCTCTCAAGATTACATGATCTGCTAGTTGAACATCTAAACCAGAAACAGGCAATCCTAATCTGGATACCTCGTGTGCTAGTGCTTCTTCTTTAGTCATTGGTGCTGGAGCAGCTTCTTCTTTTTTCTTACCAAAAAGTTTGGCGCCCGCGCCTTTAATAAATGAAAATAAACCCATTATTAATAAGTGTTTTATGATGATTAAAAATATACTCTTCTAGACTACTATGGGATTAGTAGCTAAGTCATTATTACTGTTTCTTAAATATGAAATGCTCTTATACAATCTTAATGCGATCTCTGATGGACTGGATCATATCCGGTGATACAGAAGGTCTCTTTACGTTGTTCTTGATAAAGTCTCGGAAATTTTTTTCCTTATTGAACATCTTACTGCACCGCGCATCATTCTGGACAAGCGAAAGTAAATCATCTTGATCTTGAGGGTTGAGCTCATTATCAAAATACAATCCAATTCTCTGCTTGATTTGTTGAAAATTTTCACGATGATCCATGATTCTGAATGTTGTTATGGTTTATTACGCAATTAAACAAAAATTCTGCAATTAATTAATTTTAAGAAACCAAAAACTCAAACAATCGTATTTGGAAAAATATTATAGGGTAAAATATCTATTCTTCCTCTTGTATTGCTTTTTTATTCTTTCCACCACGCTTGTCTTCATAGCCCATTTTATCTGCATACGTTCTAAGCTTTTCTTTAAGCATGTTTCTTGCTCTGAAAAGTCTAGATCTTACTGTGCCGATAGGTACGTCTATGATTTTCGAGATTTCTTCATACGTGAAACCTTCTACATCACATAGCAATACGACTGTCCTGAAATCAATAGGTAATGAGTTAATCGCAATGGTCACCTCATCACCCATAATATTGTCAAATATCTCTTCTCTTAAATCAAGATATCCAGATACTCTATTGTCATCGCTATCGTGATAACTGACAATATCTTCGAAATCTACCTTTGTAGGTCGCTTACTCTTTTTTCTATATTCATTAATGTAAGCGTTTTTCAAGATTTTAAACAGCCATGCCTTAGCATTAGTTCCCTGAATGTACTTATCGATGAATCTGTGTGCTTTCATATACGTCTCCTGAACGAGATCGTTAGCATCTTCTTCATTGTAAGCCAGGTGAAATGCAAAGGTCTTTAGTGCATTCATATGGGGAAACAACTCGGTCTCGAAGACTTTTTTGTTGATTTCTTCTTGCGTTAAGTCACCCACTGGAATTCTTTCTTTATGTGTTAGATTATACATTGTTGCCATCATAACTATATCGTCTTTGTTATAATGACGCAATAAGTCTCAAAGATTTACATCTTAATGCGTTAAAACTTATTTAAATATCGCCGCATACGAGCCATAAACATACAATCCTTGCAGGTTTTATCATCTAAAATCCTCGATATTTTCTCTATTGTACAGCTATAACCTTGTTGTCGGCAACTACATATACGCTTTCTCCTGCTTGTGCCTGTATCGTGTGTGATCCTGTAAAAGTGCCAAATGCGGGTAAAACACCCACATGATCACTGAAATAAAAACAAGGTAACCTCATAGATTGCTTAGCTTTTCCTTTCAGTCTTACCGCAGGATGAATATGGCCACATAAGTTATATAAGGAAGAAGGAACTTCTTCTTCTGGGTGATGGGTTAATAAAAATGGTTCTAAAACATAAGGTTCAGGTACAACCTTAAGTATACTATCGGCATAATCCTCATTGCTTAGAATATCGTGGTTGCCTATAACTAAGGTAAACTGTACGTCCGAAAATATTTCAATCGTGTTTTTAAACCTAATCCAATCAGAATTGTAATCAGAATGAAATAAATCCCCTAAGAATATCACTTCTCTGGGTTTTGTGTCTCTTATAAGTTGCTCAAGACGATTAATGCTTGCAAGTCCTGCTTGAGTAGGAAGGGGAATTCCTTCCTTACGGAAGTGTTGCACTTTTCCTAGGTGTAAGTCAGCTATAAATAAAATGTTTTTTTCTTTCCACTTGAGGGCTCCTTCTGACAACAACAATAAGGATTGACCCGAGACCATGTGGCTGAGAGATTCTTTATTTTTTAACTCTTGCATATGAAGGAACAAAACTATGCTTTATTCTTATATCATTATACCTTTGTTATAGTTACTAATCTATATCTATGAATATTGCCTCTTTTACTTTTGGACCATTTGCAGAAAACACATACTTGGTATATGATGACAATGGTTTATGTATTGTTGTAGACCCTGGTTGCAACTCAGCAAGTGAACAACAAGTTCTCACAGACTTTATAGAAAGCAATAACCTTCAGCCTTCTTTACTTATTAATACACACTGTCACATAGACCACGTACTTGGTAACAAGTTTATTAATATGAAGTATGGACTAGAATTACATGCCCATAAAGGAGAAATACCCGTATTAGAATCCTGTGTTATGGTGGCAAGTATGTATCAGATTCCTTATGACCCTTCTCCACCGATAGTAAATTTCTTGCTGGAAGGAGGGGTTATAGAACTTGGGCAGATGTCGTTTAGCATTTTATTTACTCCTGGCCATTCCCCAGCAAGTATATCTCTCTACAATTCTGAACACAACACCTTAATCGCCGGGGATGTATTGTTTAGAAGGAGCATCGGAAGAACCGATCTTCCAGGAGGGAATATGGAAACCCTAATTTCTAGTATTAAGAATAATTTTTTCTCCTTACCCCCTGAAACGGTTGTATACTCAGGACACGGACCCTCTACAACAATAGGGGAAGAAATCAGAGAAAACCCTTTTCTGCAAGCTTAAGACCCGAATAAATCTCCCTGCACAGGAAACGGTAATAATCTAAATGATCTTCGGTGGCATTCACAAGGACCATGCAATTGTAAGGCTTCTCTATGTTCCTGGGTAGGATATCCTTTATTTCTTATCCATCCATAATGAGGGTGATTCTTGTGGGCACGCAACATATACGCATCTCTATGGGTTTTAGCCAGTATAGAAGCAGCAGCTATAGAAAGATAGTGTGCATCTCCCTTAATCAACGTGTGGTATTCAAGTTTTTTATATGGTACAAATCGGTTGCCGTCTATAAGTAATCGATCTGGAACGATTTTAAGACGGTCGATTGCCAGGTGCATAGCTCTAAAACTTGCTCTTAGAATATTGATTTTATCGATGGTCTTCGGCAGAACTTTTGCCACAGCCCATGACATCGCTTCTTTTTCTATAACCTCCTTTAGGGTTAATCGTTGTTTTTCTGTAAGTTGCTTAGAATCATTAAGTAAACTGTGTTTAAAATGCCTAGGCAATATTACTGCTGCTGCATATACTGGTCCTGCGAGACAGCCCCTTCCTGCCTCATCACAACCGGCTTCTATCCCTTGCTTCAGCAGATATGATTTCAACATGGCTCATTTTTAAGATATTCCCACATATATCTGGTTGCTATTGTGCGGTAAGGTTTCCATTTATCTGCTATATCGATCATCTGTTTTTTCATTTCCTTTTTATCTTCTGATAAACCGTAAATCTCCTTCATGGCATTCTGAACCCCTAAATCATCTACAGGAAATACATCCGGTCTTAATAATGTAAACATAAGTACCATCTGGACGGTCCATTTTCCCACACCTTTTATGAGTGTAAGCGATTCTATAATTTCCTCATCTGAGAGCAATTCCCAGGATCGATCTACATTTTCAACAAAATAGTTTGCAATGTTGTGCAGATATCCTGCCTTACGATAAGAATATCCGATAGATCTCAATTCTTCAACTTGAGTTTCTAGCAACTCTTCTGGCTCTGGAGGTACACCGTCATATCTACTTAAAAAGCGGGAATATATGGATGCTGCTGCCTTTACAGATAACTGCTGAGCTGTTACTGACTTGACCAATGCATGAAAAACATTGTATTCTGTAGAACCATCTGCAAGTACATTTTTGTCTATAATGTCAGACAACTTTCTATCTTTTCTAAGTTTGGGTGGTATATTTGTCATAACCTTCTATTAGAGAGCCATTAATTGATAATAGTCACTCCCCGAAATTTTTAACTTCTTGTTACTTATATGCTTTAAATATAAGAGTAACATACATAAAGTCTGTTTTATGAAAATCTATTTTGTAATTACCTTATTGCTAGTGGCGTTTTCTGGATCTTCTCAAGATTCATTAAGCATGACAAAAATGGCTTCATTTCCTAATCCCTCTGGTTTTATCAGTGGTGAAATGAATGATGTCTGGGGATATGAACACAATGGG
>CALIQO010000106.1 GCA_938044055.1 uncultured Saprospiraceae bacterium | reverse complement strand
GTCCTATTATCAATATGCTGCAGAAATAGAAGGAAGCGGAAAGACAGAAGATGATCTAGCCATGCTGAGGAAAGAAAGAGAATACCTCAACACCCTGCTTGTAGAACAACCCAACACAAATTTCGGAGTCATCATCATGAGACAATATCTATATGATGTGTACCATTATCACTTATTGCGAGGCCTACAAGTAAGCACGGATGAAAGATTAAAAGCCATCGCTGAAAAAGCCATTAAAGAAGTAAGCTACCACAAGCGTTTCTCAGGAGACTGGGTTATAAGATTAGGAGATGGAACAGAAGTAAGCAGACAGAAAATGCAAGACGCCCTTGATAGTCTCTGGCGATATAGCAACGAATTTTTTATTCCTAATCTAGCAGAAGCAAATCAAGAAGCAACTGGTATAGCGCCCGATCTGACAGCCATAAAAGAAGTGTATTATTCTGAGATCAAGCAATGCCTAGAAGAAGCTACACTTACAGTACCTGATGAAGTATATTTTCAGAAAGGAGGGAAGCAAGGTATGCATACGGAACATATGGGCTACCTTCTCGCTGACTTACAATATATGCAACGGGCTTATCCTCAGATGGTATGGTAGAAGTTCAAGCCAGTCATATCCATGAATTACTCAGAGAAGTTTGTGATCCAGAGATTCCTGTGCTTTCTATTATGGATATGGGCGTCGTGAGGAAAGTAGAAAAAATTGACAATCGCTGGAGAATTACGATTACTCCGACTTATTCTGGATGTCCAGCTATGGATGTCATGGCCATTGACATAAAAGAGAAGTTGGAAAATGAGGGCTATCCCTGTGATGTAATATTGTCCTTATCTCCAGCATGGAATACCGATTGGATAACTGAACAGGGAAGGAAGTCCCTCCTTGATTATGGAATCGTACCCCCTATGGATACCGATCTGGATAAGTCAGCTATTTTAGGCGGAGAAAGGGTCGTTCCCTGCCCTCGATGTAAGTCGACAGATACCAAAATGATAAGCCAATTTGGTTCTACCGCATGTAAGGCATTGTTCCAGTGTGAATCTTGTTTAGAACCTTTTGATTACTTTAAATGCCTAAAATAAAATAGATGGAATCCATTCTTATTGATATAAAAAACCACGTTGCACGAATCAAGTTAAATCGGCCGCAGGCATTCAATAGTTTTAATCGAGAGATGGCCTTCTCCCTCCAGGCGCATCTAGACAAGTGCAATGAAGACAGTGATGTAAGGGTGATCGTAATTACTGGAGAAGGAAAGGCATTCTGTGCCGGACAAGATCTTAATGAAGTAACCGACCAATTGGCCAATCCTGGGTTTAAAAAAATACTAGAAGAACATTACAATCCCATCGTAGAGAGAATCAGAAATATACCTAAACCTATCCTTGCATGTGTAAACGGTGTGGCTGCTGGCGCTGGTGCTAATATTGCTTTAGCCTGCGACATAGTCCTTGCATCAGATAAAGCTTCCTTTATACAGGCATTCAGTAAAATAGGATTGGTCCCAGATAGTGGAGGCAGTTATACCCTTCCCAGGTTGGTAGGGTTTCATAGAGCCATGGCGCTGATGATGACAGGTGATAAGGTAGGCGCGACAGAAGCTCAGAATATAGGAATGGTTTATAAGGTATTCGGTCATGAAACCCACTGGGATGAAACAATAACGCTAGCAGAAAAGATGGCGATGCTTCCGCCGATAGGGCTAGCAAGAACGAAGCAATTGATGAACGAAACCTACAAGAACACATTCTCACAACAACTGGAACTGGAATCACACCACCAGATAGAAGCCAGTCAGACAGAAGATTACGAAGAAGGTGTCAATGCTTTTTTAGATAAAAGAAAACCTATTTTCCGTGGCAAGTAAAATGAAAGTAAGTGTCATAGGTGCCGGAACCATGGGTCAGGGCATCGCTCAGATTGCAGCCACGCATGGTTGTCAGGTTCAACTTATAGACCAGTCGGCAAGTGCGCTAGAAAGCAGCAAGGAAAAACTACGTAAAATCCTTCAGCGACTGATCGAGAAAGAAAGGATTACCAGAGAAAAGGCACATGAAATTGACAACAACATACATAGAGGCACGGAACTAGAAGCAGTCTCTGGGAGCAACTTGGTTATAGAAGCCATCGTAGAAAATGTAGAAGTAAAGAAAGCGGTTTTCTCTAAAATCGAATCGATCGTAAGTTCAGAAACCATTCTAGCTACCAACACTTCATCGCTATCAGTAACTTCTATTGCATCAGCATTGACTGATCCGCAGAGATGCATTGGGATTCATTTTTTCAACCCCGCGCCTGTCATGAAATTGGTAGAAATTATACCAGCCATACAGACCAGTAATGAAGTTACTTCTCAAGTAGTAGACCTGATTTTATCCTGGGGCAAGGTGGTGGTGAAAGCTAAGGATACACCTGGCTTCATTGTCAATAGGATTGCCAGACCCTTTTATAGCGAAGCCATCCGTATCTACGAAGAAGGCATAGCCGATCCAGCTTCGATAGACCTAGCCATGACTGAAGTTGGAGGATTCAGAATGGGACCTTTTTCATTGATGGACTTTATAGGTCATGATGTAAACTATGCTGTAACAGAAAGTGTATGGAAGGCATTCTATTATGACCCTAGATATAAGCCTGCATTCAGTCAGTTGCGTCTTGTAGAAGCAGGATACCTAGGTAGAAAAACAAACAGTGGATTTTACCAGTATGGGGAGGATTCAACCACATTGGTTTCTACAATTTCACCTAATGAAAGTCAAAATATTGTCAATAGAATTGTGGCCATGTTGATCAACGAAGCAGCCGACGCCCTTCACCTAGGAATTGCTTCAGCAGAAGATATAGAAAAAGCCATGACTAAAGGTGTAAACTATCCACAAGGGCTGTTGTCATGGGCAGATACTTGGGGTATAGAAAAGTGTGTCCACACTCTAGATGAACTATACCACCATTACCATGAGGATAGG
>CALIQO010000105.1 GCA_938044055.1 uncultured Saprospiraceae bacterium | reverse complement strand
TGCAAGTTTATCATTCTTTGGGGCTACGATTTTCTCTGACTTATATCCTGAATCAGAATGGAGATATGTTGTCTGGTTGGGCGCTACTTCTGCACCTGCTATCATGGGATTCCTTAGAGTAGAAGCAGGTAATCATTTTCCTTCCGATGTCATAGTTGGGTATGGAGTAGGTGCTATGGTGGGCTACTTAATTCCGACTTTACATAGAATTACGAAAAACTCTAATATAGAATTTATCGGTTCTAATGACGGACTTGGTTTATTATACCAATTTTGATTTAAGAAGGATGGCAATTATTATTTATTAACTCTATCTCCGTTAATATCCATGATGAATTCTTCTTCATCTTTAACTGCTCGGAATAGTGGGTCAAGGTTTCCTTCAATAAAACTCAAGTCATCATATATGCATGGGGTCAGATTGAATCCATGACGGATAATTCCTTTTTTTCCATTGAGTGTAAATCTACCGAGGAATCATTTTATAGATATTACCATAGAGAAAAATACGATGAGCGCGAAAAACCTCATGCTACTTAAGGTACTGGAATTTTCTATCTTCTGCAATCCATTTAACAAGGAATAAATTTAAAACCATGTTATAATGAATTTTATAGAAATAATAATTTGTTTTTGTACCACTTCTAGTACAACCATTCCTACTTAAAACTCCAATCGTAAGTGTCTATATTTTCTAAGCATGCGGTCAATAACTCAACCGTATTATCAATGTCATCCATGTGTGCCATTTCTATGACTTGATGGAGATAACGAGTAGGGATAGAAATAGCACCGGCTATAGAACCTCCCTTGGCATATCGTTGAATACCAGCTGTATCAGTTCCACCAGCAGGTAGTACTTCCATCTGATAAGCTATATCTTCTTCCTCAGCAATGGACTTCATAAACTTGACCATACGGTAATCGCAGATGGTGGCACCATCCATAACTTTAATGGCTGTTCCCTTTCCTAAGCGAGATACCATCTCATAAGGTTGCGCTCCCGGAAGGTCATAAGCCAGCGTTACATCAAGGGCTATTCCGAAGTCTGGATCTATCCCTGAAGCAGCGGTCATGGCTCCTCTTAATCCTACTTCTTCTTGTACGGTGAATACGGCATAGACATCATAGGGCAATTCTTTTCCTTTAAGCAGTTTGAGGGTTTCAATAAGTATGTATACGCTGACCCGATTGTCAATGGATTTAGCATTGACACAATCTCCCATAATTTCAAGGCTGCGCTCTCTCGTTATAGTATCTCCTACAGAGATAAGTTCTTTTACTTTTTCTCCTGATAAGCCGGTATCAATAAAAAAATCAGTTGTCTTCGGTGCTTTGGTTCTTTCTTCTGGAGTAAGTACATGGATGGGCTTAGTCCCCATTACGCCCATAACGTCTTCCTTTCCATGGATGATGACTCGCTGAGCCGTCAAGGTTTTAGGATCGAATCCTCCAAGCGTATGGAATTTAATGAAGCCATTGTCATCGATATGGGTCACCATAAAACTGATCTCGTCCATGTGAGCAGCCACCATAACCTTCTTATCTCCTTTTCCTCTCACGATGGCCATAACATTACCGAGGGCATCGGTCTTTACTTCATCTGCAAGTCCACTTACTTTATCTATAACTAAAGCACGTATCCTCTGTTCATGTCCTGGGGCTCCAGCGATTTCACATATTTCTTTTAAGGAAGCTATCTGA
The DNA here is from genome assembly GCA_938044055.1 of uncultured Saprospiraceae bacterium. Taxonomy (GTDB): domain Bacteria; phylum Bacteroidota; class Bacteroidia; order Chitinophagales; family Saprospiraceae; genus JABDLO01. The sequence continues at coordinate 1,549 of CALIQO010000105.1, read as the reverse complement.
CTCTTATCCATATCAATCTTGTAATTAAAAGGGTGCTAAAATACTTTACTTCAAGGAAATTCCTACTTCTCTATGATAGAAAGATCTTACTTTAACATGCACAAGGGTAATTAAAATGTAACGCAGTATGCACTTTAATCAAGTAGGCCATTGAGAAAGAATCCATCGCTATAGATTTCTTCACCATCGACGATAATGCTTCCTCCGTTCCTCATGTCTGAAATCATGTCCCAATGTATAGAAGATTGATTCAATCCACCTGTCTGCTTATAGGATTGTCCGACAGCCATATGAATGGTGCCTCCGATTTTCTCATCGAAAAGTATATTCTTCGTAGGACGTTGAATATTATAGTTAGTGCCTATAGCAACTTCTCCGAAGTACTTAGCTCCATCAATCTGAAAAACTTGATCAAGGACATCGCCTCCTTTTTCAGCCGACCACTTGACAACTTCTCCATCCTTAACCTCCAGTGTTATGCCTTCTACATCACTTCCCATGAATACGCTCGGGTAGTGAAAATGGATTGTTCCATTCACTGAATTTTCAACAGGCCCACTGAAGACTTCTCCTGAAGGCATATTGGTCCTACCATCAGAATTGATCCACGTTCTTCCTTTTACAGAGAAAGAAATGTCTGATCGATCATTGATGTATCTGACACTTGATGCAGTGTTAAGTAGGTCGACAAGTTTCTGTTGTTTCCGTCTTACTTCTAACCAGTGACTTACTGGGTCGTCAGTATATAATCCACAAGCATTATGGATAAACGATTCATACTCTTCTAGGCTCATTCCTGCTTTCTGGGCATTGGCTTGAGTAGGGTACTGGCACAATGATCGTTTCATACTGCCGTCTCCAGTCCGAGTAAAATAGATGTCATTGAGTTTTTTCAATGCTGCTTGTCTTGTTTTTTTCTTAGCAGGATCGATGGATTGATTTTCCATGAGGTTGTGAGGAGCTCGTATGTTCAGATAGGCGTCGAACGAGGATAAAGCTTTCTCCTTAAAGACTGGAATTTCCTGCAATAATTCATCGTCCGCTTCTGCAAAAAATATGTTGGACTGCTCTCTAAAAGATAGATCTACTTCCGTGTAGGCACCGACAGCAGTTGCCTTTCTATAAACTTCTCTGATCAAAGGTTCTGCTAGTGTACTTGAAGAGATATAAAGCTTCTCACCTTTCTTAAGGTCTAAGCAATAGTCTACGAGTAAGTGGGCATATTTTTTCAACATATTCATTACCAAGTCTTTTTTCGGTAAGGGTATCTTTTTTCGTATTGTTCTGTGATCATGGTAGTCATGGTCGTCCGCAATTTATCAATGTTTTCTTTCTTGACGGCACTGATGAATTCACAGGGAAGTTGGTATTCATTCTTGAGGCGTTCTTGTAAACCTACAAGAATTTCTTCTTTCTCGGAATCTTGAAGGTAATCATCGAAAGTAGTGTTTCTGTAAGCATCAAGTTTATTAAATACCATGATCGTTGGTTTCTCATGACACTCCAGATCCTTGAGTGTATTCATAACGGTCTTGATGTGGTCTTCATA
>CALIQO010000104.1 GCA_938044055.1 uncultured Saprospiraceae bacterium | reverse complement strand
GGCACATCACTTTATGGCAGTAAATCGGACTTGATAGATGCGGTAAGATTAGGGTATCCTATCAGGATTGGATGGGGGAGTAATCGTATTGAGCATGTAGCAGATGCAAGTTTTTTAACTGTTTTTGATGATAAAGAGGTTTTCGCCCAGATAGAATCTATTATAGGACAGGCACCGGCGGTAGAAAATGATTCACTATTTGTTAGATTCAGAATGGAAAATAACTGGACCAAGATTTCTGGTTCTAATGGTTATGCCATGGGTTTCATGACCAACTATTTTCAAGACACTATATCGGGTGGGGGATTCGATAGATATAATGCCACCACTTGGTATGTTATGTACCCAGAACATACACTCAACATCGAACCTACACCCTTGTGGAGAGAAAGTTCTCCTAACTGGGAAAAGTATAATGAAGAAAAAAAATAAGTCCATAATCCAGTTATCTCTGCCAGAGGTTTTCTATGTTTGAATATGGAAGACACATACAGTTCACTGCTTAAGGATTTAGTAGTTGTAGAACTAGCAAGCGTTCTTGCCGGACCTGCAGTAGGTGTTTTTTTTGCCGAGCTAGGAGCTAGGGTTATTAAAATTGAAAACAAACATTCGGGTGGCGACATCACAAGAAAATGGAAGTTGCCGTCCGAGGATCCTTCAGATCAATATTCTGCATACTACCACAGCATCAACTATGGCAAAGAAATAATTTTCCTTGATCTAAATGATGAGAAAGATATAGAAGTTGTAGAAGAGCTGGTCCGAAAAGCAGATATATTAATTAGTAACTTTAAGGGCGATTCTGCTAGGAAACTGGGCATTGACTATGAACGCTTAAGAAAACTTAATGATCGATTAATTTATGGATGTATAAGTGCTTATGGTGCGCATGATTCAACACCAGGGTTCGATGCCATGATTCAAGCAGAAACTGGATGGATCGATATGACAGGTGAAGTAGATGGAAATCCAGTTAAATTGCCTGTAGCCTTAGTCGATGTTATGGCTGGCCACCAATTAAAACAAGGTGTCCTGATTGCCTTACTTAAGAGAGAACAGACAGGTAAGGGAAGTTCAGTTCATGTTTCATTGTACGATGCTTCTATTGCTGCGTTGACAAATCAAGCCAGCAACTGGCTCAATGCAGGACATCTTCCTAGAAGATTAGGAACGCAGCATCCTAACATTGCTCCTTATGGAGATGTATTTACTACTGCCGACGAAATCACAATAATACTAGGAACAGGTACACAAGCACAATACGAAAATTTATGTCATTGCTTGGATCTTTCGCACCTGATAGAAATGGAAATGTTTAAAGACAATGCGGCACGGGTTCAAAACAGAAATAAATTGTGTGCGCATCTACAGCTAGCTTTCAGTGCGCTTACCTACGACGAATTAATTGCTAAGTGTACAGAAAAAAAAGTGACCTTGGCTCAAGTAAAAAATCTAGAAGAGGTATTCAACAATCCTGCTGCTCAAGAACTAGTACTAAAAAGAGAATTAGAAGATGGTAGGATCGTGAAAAGCGTAAAAACCGCCATCTTTGCGATTAAGTGATTTTTTAGTTTCTTTTCCATACCAGTTCAGGTATGTGATCATCATGTGCTATGATTTCTGCCACTTGTAAGTTGTGTATGACACTCCGAAGCATCTTATCACTTACCCATCCATGGATGGCCCACTCGGTTGCATGGTACCATCTTTCTACATCTTTTTCCTTTAAGTTGTATCGGTTAGCCACCATAGGAATGCTTTCATCAGATTGCATGAAAGCATCACATCGATCATGGATTGTCCGGAGCATCCTTATCATAGAATCAGGTTCTTTTTCTAAAATAGATTCGGTAGCGGCAATCATAAAACACGGCCAGGGCGTAACGAATTCACCCACTCTTCTCAGCCGACCACTATCCACATAAGGTTTAGTAGTGAACTTCTCCCAGTAGAAAACATCCGTATCTAGCGCTTCAAGAGAAGTGAGTGCACCATCTAAGTTTTTAATTATTGAAAACTGCTCTTTATTTAATTTCTTCTCTTGACTGGTTGCGTCCACTATGGCCATCAGATGTGAACCGGAACCGAATCTACTGATACCATACTTTCTGTTGTAAATCTCTCCGTGATATTTAAGATCATTTTTATATCCTGTATGTATACCCCAGATAAGGGAAGTGTTGATATATCCAGAAACGATTTTCGCTGGATTTCCGGCGACAATGTCTTTAATAATCCCTTCTGTAAGTAAGATGCATGCATCGATTTCTCCTTCCCTCAGAGCCTTCGTCATCTGTCCAGTCCCTCCCTTGAACGTTGTCCATTCAATTGCCAATCCCCTGGATCGGAAATCACCATTTTCTATGGCCAGATGGATAGGTAGATTAAAGTGTTCAGGAACTCCTCCTAATCTTATCGTCGTCGGTTTCATATAACATATTCTTGCGCGGAGTAAGATACTTGTTTTCGCGCTTACGCAAATGTGATTGCCTTAATTAAATTGAAGACAATGCGCTTTAAACTGCCTTTTTTTTCGATGCTTGGCGGTAGCTAATGTAAGAAGACCCTGTAATGGTAACTCCTAAGAATAATGGATAGAAATAATCGTCGAATGGTTCTCCAGCAAAAAGTGAATACAATCCTACACATATGGAGATTGCTCCTATTATAATAGAAATTAAATTTACGGATGAAACTTTGTTCATATATTCTTTTGACTTTCAAAATAAGAAGTCATGGGAAAGGTTGTTTTGTTTTCAAGACGAACAGCATGATTTCATAGCTTAAGTAGTCGTCTTTTAACCGCCAATGTCTTTTTTATTGTGATATCTTTCTTCTCTTAAGATATATTATTTGCTTTTCTTGATCTATAACGACATTGTAATTCTTGATGATGTCCATTCCTAGTATTCCATCATACATGGTATGCATTCCCAGCGCGCCTCTCTTATCTTTGGAGATTTCTATTTCCCCTTTTTCTTGTAATACAAGTGTGTCTGTTTCTATTGCATTTATTTCTAGTAGACAAATGCTTGAAATTCCTCCTATGCCACTTACGCTGTCAACTTCACAGAAAAGACTATGATCATGGGAGAACAAGTTTTCTTTTATAGATTTCTTATGCGTCAGACTTACGCCACTTCCAGATCCCATATCAAACATTAATTTGGCCGGAAATTGTTTTACCTCATTGAGGCTGATGTTAATAGGAACCATTGGTTTTCTATATTCATAACTATAAGGAATGGCGACGTAGTCTTCTAGATCTTTTTTATCGATACCATTGGTCAGCCTTACATACTGATTGTCGAAATCCATTTTCATGATGTAATCACTGAATACATCTGCGCCTATTATTCCATCAATTTTATTATCTAGAACAGAACCAAGTAATGAATCCAGTCCCATTATTCTACATGAATCAAATTCGAAGTAATGATCATTGAAACTTGATGAAACATTGTAAGCATAAGTTGCATCTAAACTTCCTTCTCCTACTCCGTATGTTTTATAGGAGTGCTTACTTGAAGCCAGGGAAAGTCTGTTCTCTTTTACAAAAGTTTTATCTAGAATTAGTCCATTTGCGCCACTGTCGAATAAGAAATAACCTTCTGTAGAATCTTGTATGTTTATCTTAAGATATAGATGACTTGCAAGAACCATATTGGAAGCGTGATCTTCAAGAATTACCTCGGGGTCATCGTTGGTCGAGAGCGATCCATTAGAATGCGAATTATTGTTGCGACAACTCACCAGAAAAAATAGAAAAACCAATGTTATCTGCCACTTCATGAAAGAAAGGTAATGAAATCGAGTGGTCTGCTATAACGAATATAGACATCATATAAGTATAATGTCGTAAAAAGAATATGCTTGCACGGATAAAGTGAATTAGCAAGAAGCTCTAAGTCAGTTAAGCATGGATGGATGACCCTATCTCTTATGAAACCGTTGTGCTGGCTGGGGCTTTAATCACTTTTGTAAACAATCCTTGATTGAGGGCTTGCAATGCGTTGATCTTATCTTCAGAATTAACCAGAAGAGTAACGTTGTTCTTACTTCCACCATAAGAAACCATGCGTATAGGAATGTGTGAGATCGCATTGAAAATCTTAGCGAGGTATCCAGGCTTTTCAGTTATAAAATCTCCCACAATGCATATTATGCTCAAGTTTTTATCAATTTCTACTGTGGCCATTTTACTTAATTCCTCAGTGATACTGGGTAATTCTGAAGTGTTATCGATGGTTAGAGAAACGGCGACTTCAGAGGTTGTAACTGTATCGACAGAAGTTTTATATTTCTCGAATATTTCAAATGTTCTATTCATAAATCCATAGGCGAGCAACATGCGATCACTTTTTAATTTGATAGCTGTTATACCATCCTTAGCAGCAATGGCTTTTATTTCTTGATTACCAGATTGATTTGAAATATATGTTCCATAGGCACTTGGATTCATCGTGTTTTTTAATCTAACTGGAACATTGCTTTGTTTCGCTGGAAGAATGGTAGATGGATGCAAGATTTTAGCGCCGAAGTAGGCAAGTTCTGCCGCTTCATCAAAAGACAACTCCTTGATAGATTGTGTATCTTCAACATATCTCGGGTCATTATTCTGCATGCCATCTATATCTGTCCATATCTGGATTTCTTCAGCACGCGTTATTGCTCCTATAATAGACGCTGTGTAATCGCTTCCTCCTCTCTTAAGGTTGTCAATCTCTCCTCTGCTGTTTTTACAGATGTAACCTTGCGTCACATACATTTGAAATTGACTATTCTCCGTAAGAACCTTGGTTATATCTGTTTCTATAAGATGAAGATCTGGTTCATTGTTTTCATCTGTCTGCATAAAATCTAGAGCCGGAATCAATACTGCATGGACACCTTGTTCGGTAGCATACTTTGTAAATAGATAGGTTGATATAAGTTCGCCTTGAGCAAGAATGATTTTTTCATGCTTGTCGGTAAATTCTACTGCGACACACTTTTCTATTTCACTTAGACAAGATTGTATATGCGCATCTGCAAGGAGAATAGATTCATTGCCAGACAAGAGTGATCTGGCATAAGATCCATAATAATCTTTCATTTCAGCTATCCGCTGTAGGGCTTCGATACTAGACCCTTGTTTAAATAAGTTACTGACCTCCACCAGTTGATTCGTGGTGCCTGATACAGCTGAAAGAACAACTATGTTTTTACCTCCATCTGCTACCAGGGGAAGAATTGATTTCATCCGTTCTGGTGTCCCCTGTGATGTTCCACCGAACTTCATTACCTTAAATGATTGCATGTTTTTTCTTGATTGATATTACTGGGATAGCAGCACTATATATGAACCATAGATTCTGCTATAAGATTTAGATGCTTAAGCTCTTGGTGAAGTATGAATTCATTGTTTGAGTTTTCCATTTGGCACATAGGTGATCTGAAGTGGTTTCCGATGAGACCCATT
>CALIQO010000103.1 GCA_938044055.1 uncultured Saprospiraceae bacterium | reverse complement strand
TTCGATTATAAACCCATGCTCAATAAAATGGAAGGCCAGGAAATTCCTGAATCTGTAATCGGCAACCAGCGCATTACAGGTATGACTTCTGGTCAGGCTTCTCTGCCACTTGTAGGGAGTCGATTTTCTTTTAAGCAATATGGAAACCAGGGAGCCTATGTTTCAGAGTTGATGCCTTACACTTCAGAGATTGTAGACGAACTATGTCTGATTAAATCTATGTACACAGAAGCGATCAATCATGACCCGGCCATTACATTCATACAGACAGGTACACAATTTTCTGGAAGACCTTCCATCGGTTCGTGGTTAAGTTATGGCCTTGGTTCGGATAATGAGAATCTTCCAGCCTTTGTTGTTTTAATAACGAAGGGCAAGCAAGGTGGCCAACCATTATATGCTCGTTTATGGGGCAACGGTTTTCTCCCTTCTCAACATCAAGGTGTCCAGTTTAGGGCTGGAAAGAACCCAGTACTTTATCTTGATAATCCACCGGGTGTAACAGAAGCTAATCGAAAAGAACAACTTGATTATCTCCATAAACTCAACAAGATTAGTCACCATGATACTGGAGATCCCGAGATCCTTGCAAGGATGGAGCAATATGAAATGGCCTTCCGTATGCAGACTTCTGTTCCCGAGATAATGGATACCTCAGGAGAACCAGATTATATATATGACCTTTATGGCCCCGATAGTAAAAAACCTGGCACCTATGCTGCTAATTGTCTTCTAGCAAGACGATTGGCAGAACGCGATGTAAAATTTATCCAACTATATCATCAAGGCTGGGACGCACATGGAAACTTACCTAATTCCATGCGGAGGCAATGTCGAGAAACAGATCAGCCTACTGCTGCCTTGATTAAAGACTTAAAACAGAGAGGCATGCTGGAGGACACCTTGATAATATGGGGAGGAGAATTTGGCAGAACAAGTTACTCCCAAGGGAAAATAACGACAGACAATTACGGCCGAGATCACCATCCCAAGTGTTTCTCAGTATTTATGGCTGGGGCAGGAATCAAGAAGGGGTTCACCCTAGGACAGACGGATGACTTCGGTTATAATGTGGTAAGCGATCCTGTCCATGTCCATGATTTTCAAGCAACAATTATGCACCTTCTGGGTATCGATCATGAAAGACTAAATTACAAGTACCAAGGAAGAAGATTCCGCCTTACCGATGTACATGGTCATGTTGTGAAAAAAATTCTTTCTTAGTAATAGACTTTTAAAAAAAGGAAGTTGCTACATCATATTAAGAAAAGTCAACGCTTAAGTTATCTACCTAGCCTCCCTTTTTTATAAACCATGTTGTAGAAGGCAACAAGAACAAAACCATACATTATTACTATCTTGAAAATTCATCAACCTGATATACCTATGAGAATATCTTATCTTTTCATTCTTATGATGGGATCGATTTTAAGCCATGCTCAATCTGAGCCTGTATGGCATAAACTTTCTGATGAAAAAGATCTTTCTAACTGGGAAATCCTAAATGGATCTGCACTATATCATATAGAAGGCAACGCCATAGTGGGAACCAGTAAAATGGGTACACCCAATACTTTTTTAGCAACCAGAAAAACGTACAAAGATTTTATTCTAGAATACGAGGTTTATGATGACCCTAGATTAAATAGCGGTGTTCAAATCCGAAGCAATAGTATCGCACACTATAAAAACGGGAGAGTACACGGCTATCAGATCGAGATTGATCCTTCACCTAGAGCCTTTTCTGGAGGAATATATGATGAAGCAAGAAGAGGATGGCTTTATACGCTTTCTGAAAATCCTAGAGGAAGAAGTGCCTTCATCAATGGGAGGTGGAATGCTTACCGTGTGGAAGCTATCGGAAACAGCATCCGTGTATGGATCAACGGTATTATGACTGCCAACCTCAGAGATGACATGACCGATGAAGGTTTTATAGCGCTTCAAGTGCATTCCATCAATAATGAAGAAATAGAAGGAGCGCAAGTAAAATGGAGAAATATTAGAATCATGACCGAAGGGGTTGAATCTCATAGATGGCCTACACAACGACAAGCAAAAGAACTCAACCTCATCCCTAACACGCTTTCTAGTAGCGAGCATAAAAGCGGATGGCGGTTGCTATGGGATGGGACTTCCACGACAGGATGGCGCAGTGCAAGAAGCAAAAGATTTCCTGAAAAAGGATGGAAGATATCAGAAGGTGAATTGATAGTAGAGGCATCCGGTGGAGGAGAATCTACGCATGGAGGTGATATCATCACTGAAGAAAAATTTTCTGATTTCGAACTCAGCTTTGAATTTAAATTTTCTGAAGGGGCCAATAGTGGAGTAAAATACTATGTAGATCCAGAACTTAATAAAGGGGAAGGATCATCCATCGGCTTGGAATTTCAGATACTGGATGATAATAAACATCCAGATGCGACGCAAGGTGTAGCTGGGAATCACACCATAGCTTCCTTATATGATTTAATTCCTGCGTCCAATCTTTCTGTTCCTCAAAACAACAAGGTGGTTCGACCAGTAGGTCAGTGGAACAGAGGTAGAATTATTTCTAAGAGCGGTCATGTAGAACATTGGTTAAATGGATTCAAGGTTGTTGAATACGATCGGCGCACTCAGATGTTTAGAGCTCTTGTCGCTTATAGCAAATATAAAGTATGGCCAGATTTCGGTGAGTTAGAAAGTGGCCATATCCTATTGCAAGACCATGGAGATCGTGTGGCATTTAGAAGCATAAAAATTAGAGAATTATAAATGGTGTTATGAAGTATAAAAGAAGAAGTTTTCTTAAAAATGGATTGCTGGTAACCAGTGGCCTTGCGGTAATTCCTAATCTCAACATGGCACAATCATTTATCGGCGCCAATGATCGCATACGGATTGCTGTGATCGGCCTCAATGGCAGAGGTGCTGCTTTAATAGCAAGTGCGTGCTCTGTACCTAATATGGAAGTAACACATATCTCCGATGTCGACAGCAATGTATTTTCTAAAGGGCAAGAGATCCTTTCTAAATTAAATCGCAAGCCTGCTAAAGAGGTTGAAGATTTCCGATCTCTTCTTGATAACAAAGACATAGATGCAATTGCGATTGCAAGTCCAGATCACTGGCATGCGCCGATGGCCATTATGGGTGCTAAATCAGGAAAAGCAGTATATGTCGAAAAACCTTGTAGCCACAACCCTGCAGAAGGAGAATTGCTGGTGAAAGTGAGAGACAAGTACAACGCCATTATTCAACTAGGCAATCAACAGCGTTCTGGTTCAGCTACGATAG
>CALIQO010000102.1 GCA_938044055.1 uncultured Saprospiraceae bacterium | reverse complement strand
TACATCCCCAGACATAACATGAGAAGCGATGACATGCCGACCAGCTGTCGGGAATGACATCTTTTTTTTCTGATCTTCAGGGGTAGAAATCTGTGAGAAAAATTCGTGCATCCTTTCTACGGACACTACCTTATCTTGCCGCTCTTCATCGATGTAATAATATCCCATAAAGAGTGGCTGTTCTATCTTCTTAAAAGTCTCTTCATCCATCGTCTGTTCTATCATATCCTTAACAGCAATAGCCCCATTGATATGATATATTTCATTCCAGTACTTCTGTGATAGAGGCGGATAATCGATGCGGTTATATTCTCCTTTAAATGTCCATTCTGCAAGCTGATAGCCCCATGGCTTAGTCAACATAGCAGACAACGGATCATAGATGTCTATATTAGGACTATACATGATCTGGCTGTGAATCATATCCGGATTTTCAGCAGCTAGATATGCAGATAACGTACCTCCTGTACTGCAGGATATGACAATAACATTTTCTCCGATCATATTTCCGATAGCTACGGCTTCCCGGGCACTTTCCATCAGTGACTCAGGAGTCATTTCTCGGAATGAATTGCTATCAACACGTCCGTGATCATCTAGCCGAGATAAAAACAGATTGCACCCATATCTCTGAGCGAAATTCGTATGAATGGGATCGCCTTCTTCCTGGCTAGAAGAAAATCCATGGAGATAGACGACACTATAAGGTGTCTTCTGAAAAGCAGTATCATGCCATATGATTCTTGCTTCATTATCAGGTTTCATATCTGTAATCTTCCCTTCCTTCTTTGCTATATAGGCATCTAGCTCGCTGTTAGGAATAGCAAGCACAGGGATGTCTGCAGATACAGCTTCATATGAAACACGTGGCCCTATAGCATACACGATTGCTCCTATTACCCATAAAACAACAATTCCTATAAACAACTTCTTCATGTGCCCCAAGATACAGAAATTCAGAACTTGTGTTATGTTAGAGGTGAAAGAAAAAAACCTTCTACTATGCTGAAGAAAATAGGTATTGCACTTATCGCCATACTCTTGATTTTAATTGCTTCTTTTCTGGTTTTCAGAGAAGGAGATGTGGCTTTAGAAACCTTGATGTCCACCTATGCCTATGACCATTCTCAATTCATAGATGTTGATGGCACTTCTATCCATTATTGCATAGAAGGAGAAGGTGACCATACTCTATTGCTTATACATGGGACAGGTGCCTCCTTACATACCTGGGATGGCTGGACAGAAAACATGCGTGATTCATTGAGAATCGTTCGCTTAGATTTACCGGCATTTGGCTTGACCGGACCATCGGTAGATAGAGACTATACAATTACCACTTATGTAGACATACTTGAAGCTTTCGTATCTAAAATCGGACTGGATACATTCTTTATTGCTGGAAACTCTCTAGGCGGAAATATTGCGTGGAATTATGCCCTTACATATCCTGATAAGGTTGAGAAGTTAATCTTAGTTGATGCTGCTGGCTACCCATCCCAGGAAAGCGCACCTGTTTTTAAACTTGCAAGATCTCCAATTACGGCACCGCTTTTCAAGCACATTACTCCTAAATCATTCATTAAGAAAAACCTTCTTGAAGTATATGGGTCACCACAACTATTAACAGATGAAGTCATAACAAGATACCATGACTTAGCACTCAGAGAAGGAAATAGACAAGCATTCATCGATAGGGTGAGAACGGTTTATGCAGATAGATCACCGTTAATTAAAAACATCTCCTGCCCTACCCTCATTATGTGGGGAGAAAAAGATGCGTGGATAGATCTTAAGCATGCTGATAATTTTCTGAACGATATAGAGAATTCCACTTCAGTCACCTACCCAGAACTAGGCCATGTACCGATGGAAGAGGCCCCAGATAAAACAGCGAATGATGCCTTAACCTTCTTGATGGTTCAATAAAATCAACAGGAATTTTAAAAGGAAAATAATTTTATGAAGAGTGCATATGGTAATAGGTTTTATCTAATCATTACCTTAGTCCTTGTATGTCAGAAAGATCATTGTGCAAGGAATCTGTATTCTCGGAAATATTCATGAGTTATTCTGAGACCCTTCACCATTTTCTATATTATAAGTGTGGAGATGATGCCCTAGCTCAAGACCTTACTCAGGAAGCATTCACGCGATTGTGGCTCAACTGTAAAACCGTAGATCATGATAAAGCCAAAGATTATGTTTTTAAAACCGCCAATAATCTATTGCTTAATACATATGAGCACAAGAAGGTGGTTTTAAAATTCACTAGGACTTTAGGAAAAGATCGGACCAATCAAAACCCACAATTTCTTTTAGAGGAAAAAGAAATGCAAGAAAGGTTAGATACAGCTATATCTACACTACCAGAGAAGCAACGAGTAGCTTTCCTATTAAGTAGAATAGATAAAAAGACATATAAGGAAATTGCTACCTTACTGGGAATAAGTAAGCAAGCGGTAGAAAAAAGAATTTACAACGCACTTGATTCATTGAGATTGATTTCAGAAAAAATCAAGTGATGGTAGGTATTTTAAGAAACATTTTGTCTTTATATAAAGCGCTAAGATAAGTAGAAAAGGATGAATAAAGAAGATCTGATTCATAAGTGGATGAATGACTCACTATCAAGTGAAGAGCACAAGACATTCAAGTCTATGCCAGAATATCAGTCGCTATCAACTATCCGAAAAGAAACAGATAAAATGCAAGCACCCGCGCTAGATAAGGAAAGTATGCTTGCTTCAATCGTAGAAAACAACAAGAAAGCCTCCGAAACAAAAGAGGATCCTAAAGTGACCCCCATCTGGAAGTATATCTCTTCTGCCATTGCAGCTAGTCTAATCTTCCTTATCGGATGGCAGATACTTCAGAACAACGATATTACAGATATACATACAACTATTGAGGAAGAACTAGCTGTGGAATTACCCGATGGCTCTAGTGTCATCTTGAGAGAAAATAGCAACCTTACTTATGC
>CALIQO010000101.1 GCA_938044055.1 uncultured Saprospiraceae bacterium | reverse complement strand
ATCATCAGCAATGTTTTCAATTAATACATCATTCCCAGAATACACGGTACTTGTTCCATCTATGGTAACTTCCCATTCTACACCGGTAACATCATCTGGATTATCAGAGGAGTTGGTAAGAGAAACATTCACTGTTCCGTCATCATTACATTTGGCGACAGCAGCATTAAAATCTGCTTGAGGTAATAACGAACTTACGTCTATCATTTTCTCTGCAGAAGCAGAACAACCGTTGTTGTACGTTACGTTTTGAACAACAGTAACCATATCATCAAGTCCTACATTAACTTCAACAGGATTACCTTGCAATGTAGTAGCAGAACCATTGATACTTATCGTCCAATCAATCACCTCAATTTTATCAGCATCATCAGACGCATCTGTCAATACCAATTGTACAGAACCATCGTCGTTACATGCACCTATGTTGACATCAAAATCGGCTTGAGGAATTACATCAGACACATTTATCATTGTATCAATAGATGCCTCGCAACCATTGTTATACTTTACTTTAAGACTTGCTGAAATGACATCATCTATATTTAAGTTTTCAAGTAGGATTGATGACTCCATACTCGTAAAACTCTCTCCTCCGACAGAAACATTCCATTCTGTGGACATGACATCAGATAAGTTATCAGATGCATTAACAAGCTCTACACTAATCGTCCCGTCATCGTTACATGAAGTAACGTTTACATCTATATCAGCATTTGGCAATAAATCATTTAGGTCAATACCTTCTTCATCGGATGCAGCACAACCATTAGTGAATGTCACATCCAGCACAACATTAACATCAGCATCTAAGCTGAGGTTAGTAAAGCTAACTGTAGATTCGGTAGAGGTAGATTCTACTCCATCAATCGTAATTACCCAACTATAAGATTCTATTTCATATATACCACTCTCAGCTGAGAAAGTCACATCAACAGACATGTCTTCGTTACATTTATCAATAGTTCCTACTATGTCAACCATCGGAAGGATGTCTGCTACAGAAACAGTTCTATCCAGAGAAAAGGTACAGCCATTCATATACACAACTGTGAGATTGACCATTATAATAGCATCATCAGCCAATCCATCTAGAGTCACTTCATTTTCATTATATGTTTCTGAAACCCCATCAATGGTCACCGTCCATGCGGTAGATTCTATGAGATCGATTTGTTCAGAGGTATTGGTAAGAACTACATCAACACTTCCATCTGCATTACAAGAAGCAACTGTCGAGCTGAAATCTAAATCAGGTATTAGATCAGAAACTTTAATTTCACGATCTTCAATAGATGAATTACATCCATTGTTATAGCTTATATCATAATCTATTGTAAGAACATCATTTTCACGTAGCGTTAATTCTACACTAGGTCCTGAGAAAGTTTCTGCCATTCCACCATTGATGGAAATCGACCAAGAAAAGCTTACAATATCTTCTTGATTTTCTGAATTATCATTTAATGTTACGGTAAAAGATCCATCCTCATTACAAGAAGAGATAGATGCTGTTATATCTGCCATATCGATCAGATCATCTAGATCAAATGGTTCTGAAATTCTAATCGTACAACCATTCTCGAATACGACAACAAGATCTACAGTTCCCATTTCTCCTTCGATAGTCAAGTCAATTGATTGGCCTGTACCTGCAAATGTTCCAATATCAGTAGTAACTTCCCAATTCCATTCTATCGGTTCGTTATCTCCAGCTAAGTCTACAACATTACTTTCAAGGGTAAGAACATTCGTATCATCGCCACAACTTTCAACAGATATTTCTATCGACTTATCAAAGTCTCTATCTAGAACTGTAACTTCCATTGTAGATGTAGTAGAACATCCATCTTCATCTCTTATACCTTCTAATACCACGGTATATGTTCCAGCGGATGGAAAGGAAAATATCGGATTTTCTTCTGTAGACATAAATGCCGGGTCATCACTCGGAAAGTTGAAATTCCATTTATAGCTATCAACACCAGAAGATGTATTGTTAAATGTTGCAGTAAGTTCATCACAGATAGGATTATCTACTTCAAAAGACACTTCTGGAATATCCGTACATACACGCACATTGTATTCGAAGTCTCTTCTTACTGTTGATAATAATACTCCATTTCTATATTCTTCCACACAGATCCCTACTAAGAACTGTCCGACAAGATTAGGGATAGCTGTAAGTCTTCCAGTTTCAGGGTCTATGGTAAGTGGCACTCCTCCCATAGGATCATCTGTGTCATATGGTGGTGACCATACAACCGGATCAAATGGTGGCGGAGGCGCAGTATCTGGTTTAGGAAAAGCTTCTGTAGCGCCCATATAAGGAATACACAGGCTATAAACTAGAGAATCTCCATCTGGATCTGTAGCAGAATGATCGAAATCCAATTGCTCATTAGCGCATATATATATGTCTGGCCATTGATTGAATTTAGGGGAAGAATTAACTTCTGACCTTGTAAAGTCAGGTTTGATATCTATTGTATAAGTAGCCCCAGTATTCAATGGGTCTACTACATTATTCAGTGTAATGTTTCGACAACATCTCTGATAAACAAGCGTGTAAAAGTCACACCTAGGTGGCAATCTTACAAGTTTCTTATAAGTTGCTTCTTGTACACAGACTTGTTCGCCGATAAAACCACAATCACTTATAAATGTAGTATTCAATGTATCGTCTTGACGCAATCTGATTGTAATGAAACCACCATTTCCTACCCAGGTGGCCAACTTTCCTTCATCCGTATAGATTGCGATGGTCAATGGGTCATCAAATTGAGCTAAAGGATCTGCATTGAAGCAATCCCTTCTTATGGTCAGTGAAACCTCGAAAGTATCATTGCCGACATAAGTATATGTCATGTCACCACCCACAATGTGGGTTGCTTGCGACTGGACGGATATCAACATAATGAATCCAGCAAGGATGGTCCTTAGATGTACGATTGATTTATATAATGATGCATTCATACGTTACAACCATTCAGGTTTAATTAATCTTAATTCTTACTATTTCAACTTTCCTTTCTCTACTAGCGTCCACACTGTATATTGATCTACGTGTGTCGTTTCCTCTATCACTTACACTGCTTGGAGCCAGTTCTTCTCCGAATGAAACATCTGTTATTTTCAGTCGGCCTGAATCTATAAATGGCATAAGTATTCCTCCTTTAAAGCGTCTTAATTCATTCTTCATACTAGCAACTCTTCTCTGTCCTAGAGCTAAGTTGTATTGTGAATTGGCAAGTGGGGAAGTAAATCCTTTAATATAAATATCAGCGCCTCTTCCAGCATTCAGATAGCTATATAATGTAGTAAGGAATTCTTGAAGTTGATTATACGCTGGCTTAACATCATTCTCAAAGAAAGCTTCTATGAGTTCTGATTCTGCCGTATCACCTCTTCTAGATAATCGTCTTTTAAATTCTTCTTTTCGGTTGACGTATGGATAATAAACGTCACTATATGCTTTACTAGTATATAAATCTCTACTTCTTCTATCCGGTGTATCGTTATCAAAGAATAAGGTCAGAGGTAAGAAGTCACCTAGACT
>CALIQO010000100.1 GCA_938044055.1 uncultured Saprospiraceae bacterium | reverse complement strand
ATGCTACTCACCTTATCGCGAATTACGGATATAGAGTCCTAAAGGCGGAATGGGTAGATCAGATAGAAAAGAATTTCGTAGTTGAAATTGTGATCACAGGTGTAGATTCTGGCATAGGCGTAATACAGAAACTCTCCAATGAGATATCTAATAAACTAGGCATAGATATCAGATCCTTTAGTATTGAAGGGAAAGAAGGATACTTCGAAGGTCTTGTCTCTCTTGTTGTAAAAGATAAAAATGAATTGAAAAAGGTTGTATCAAATCTTGAGAAATTAGATGGTATCCAGTCTGTTACCAGAAAAAAATAATCGAAACCAATTTTTATCTGGATTGAGAACCACGTGCGAGAAATATGGTTAATTATATCCAGAAAGAATTATTTTAATTTAACACTTTAATAAATCTCTTTTTAATATGAAGATTTCCGAAAAACACCAAGACCAGCATATAGAAGATGTGAAGAATATATTCTCCTCTTATCTAGAGAAGAATAGCCTCAGAAAAACACCGGAAAGATATGCCATCCTTGAAGAGATTTATAATAGAGAAGACCACTTCGACGCAGAAGCCTTGTATATCCACATGAAAATGCAGAACTACAGAGTCAGTAGGGCCACAGTATATAATACACTGGAACTTCTGGTAAGCTGTGATCTTGTAACCAAGCACCAATTCGGTAAAAATCTTGCACAATATGAAAAATCATATGGTTATAAGCAGCATGATCATCTTATATGTGTGGATTGTGGAGATGTCTTAGAGTTCTGCGACCCTAGAATACAGCAGATTAAAAATATGATGGGAGATATCTTAAAATTTAAAGTTACCCACCATTCTCTTAATTTATATGGAAAGTGCAACGGAGCATGTGATAAGACTAAAAAGTAGGCAAAAAAAATAAGGCTATCGCTTGGGTAATTGATAGCCTTACGGATGTATATCAGGTGTATAGTTCCATATTTATAAGTACAATAAATCGTACTTGCATTGCAAATATATAATTAATTTAAATATGTTTCTATATATATGTAAAAAAATATAATAAGTTAAGTGTTAAAATTCAGAGAGGTAAATAAAAAAGGAATAGGCAATACGCCTATTCCTTTTCATTTTATTCGATTTTAAATCTTGACTATTAGTGCGACAAAACAAGTATCTTCTGAGTATACACTTGATTGTCAGTTGTATAGATTGTAAAATGATATTGTCCTGTTGCAACAATCTTTTCAAGAGATAACTGACCATTAATAATATCGTCACTTGCATAGGAAGCAATCTTCTTGCCTTGCATATCCACAACTTCTATTCTATCCATTTTCGATTGGTTCTGAATATTGATGAAATTAACAGCTGGATTAGGATATAACACAACTGCTTCTGCACCGTGTCGAGCCATATCTATTGCAACAATATTGCTAAATGAGAATGCTCCATTGTAATCAACTTGTCTCAACTTATAATAGTAAGTTCCTACAAGAAGTACATTTTCATCTGTATACTTATATGCATGTGATTCTGTTGTTGTTCCAGAAGCTTTCACTTCACCGATCACAGTATAAGCATCTTCATAAGGTGCACGTCGCATGATCTGAAACGATTCAGCATTTAATTCAGAAGCTGTAGACCAGTTTAATATATTATCACCATCCACATGTGCACCTCTGAAGTACAACCAATCAACTGGAAGAGAAGCGAAGGATAAACCGGCATCTACATGGATTCTGTTTTCTCCGGAGGTCATAGCCATTAAGCTTGTAGTGTTAGGCCCATTAGCATGATTTACATCACTATCTATGGCTTCATCATCTACATCTGCATGGGTAAAACTCATACCTGGCAGTGGAGAAAATTTAAGATAGTGCTCTTTCTGCTGTAGATAATCAATGGTGTACTCACCATCTACATTGGTATATGTTTCTGCTACCTTGTTATCGTAGATATCAAAAGCTTCCACTTTTACGCCTTCGGCTCTTGCTTCTTGCAATTCTCTGCGACCATTACCATCTTCATCTATCCATACGAGATTACCTACAGTGGCCATAGGGTGGAAGCCTGCATTTATTTCACATAATAACGCTAGAGCTTGTCCTTCTTCGTCTCCAGTAATCTGAAAAGTATTGGTCGTTACGGGACCATTTCCACCTGTGATTTCACTATCTGTAGTTTCATCTGGTCCTACGTTAGGTATTACAGGAACCAAGGCACCATTAGGAGGCAAGAAGATTTTAATATAGTAGAAGCCAGGGCTTACACAGAATTTATAATAGCCATCGTCACTCGGTGTACCTGGTTTTCTTCCTGTAAATACTTGACCTTCTAGAATGTCTGGGCCAGACACAACTCGCCAGATCTGTACTACAAGACCATTAATACCATTCTCAGTATATTGCTGAATATTATCAGGATCACTATCATACCAGACATCCCCTCCTACTTCGTAGCAAGCTACTTCAACTAGTGCTGCATCTATATTTTCTGTGCATTGCCCACTGAATATTTCAAAACAAGGTGTAAATCCATCGACATCGACATCAGAATCTATGGTGTCATCGTCTCCTACATTCGCTTCCGCAAATGCGTATAATCCATCATCTGGATTAATAAAGTACAACTGATAAAGTCCGGGAATTATATTTTCGAATAGGTATACTCCTTCATCGTCTGTAAATTCAGTAGCTACTATAGCTCCATTGCATTCTCGAAGTTGAACTTCTACATTGCTTACCCGTTCTTCATTTTCTTGAAAGATTCCATCTTCATTTTCGTCGACAGAAACCATACCGGTAACCTTTCCTACAACAGATATAATTTCTGGATCAAAGTCATCTTGATCTTCCCCGAAGAATAATCCTCTTGAAAGAAGATTATTATCATCGGGATCTCCTGGGAGAACATTCCTTTCTTCTGTCGTATTACTACCAGGTTGACTATCCGCATCTACATCTCCTAAAGACATGCCAGCAGCATCTATATAATTGGTGATTTCAGCATAGTTAAGCCAAGAGTCTGGCGTCGTTCCTGCCGCAACATTAAGATCAAGAGAAAATGCTACTTCATCACCTGGAGCAATAGGAGTTACATAAGAAAACAAAGCGTCAGCACCTTGTTCGGACCAACCAATATTCTGACTTGCATCGAAAATGTACCCTTCATTTAGGTAGTCAATAATTTCGAAGCTCGCAATTTCTGTATTGGCTTGATTGACAACTAAAAAATCAAAAGTTATGGTAGCATCAATTTCAGCTGCGCCGACAAAGTCAGTTGTTTTTCTAAGGGCTAAATCAATTACTGGTATATCTTCATCATCGTTGTCATCTTCGTCCGGATCATCGTTTTCAGGGTCATCATCGAATTCACTATCTGGATCATCACCTGGTCCATCAGGGTCATCCGCTTCGCTTATTTCTGCTTGATTTCTCCATCCATTGACTAAGTCAGCATCGTCATCTTCACATGGAACAACAGTTACTATAACTGGGAAAGTTGCCATTTGCCCTGGAGCGAGATCATCATCTACTTCTAGCTTAGCATAACCTGTTACTGGATCATAATCCCATCCTGGATTATCACTCTCTTGAAAATCTAGCCCACAAGCTAAGTAATCTACAACCTCATAGAATATGGCAGGCTTGCTTCCTTCATTGGTAACTATAATATTATAAGTGATCTGCTCTCCATATGTATATGGAGATGCATCTCCTAAGATAGATTTAGTCAGACTCAAGTCAAATATCTCTGGACCTGCTGGATCATGATCGTCTTGATCTTCTGCAAAGATAATTCCCCTTGATAATAAATTATCATCATCCGCGTCTCCTGGCTTAATCGTTCTTTCTTCTGGTGTGTCAGACCCTGGTTGACTGTCTGCGTCGGCCATACTTACATCTGCAGATAAAGTATCAGACATCGATGTAATCTCTGCGTAATTTATCCACAAGCACTCTTCTCCTACAACAGCCTCTTCTAGAGTCAATGTAATAGGTGCTATATGTTCCTCAAGTCGATTTAATCTACCTGGTATCGTATATTCAGCACCTAACGCTGAAGCTGTCCAGCCGTTGTTGTCAACGAAGCTATATCCATCAGAGATGTAATCTGTAATTAATATATCCGACAGTGGAACATTACCTTGGTTTACAACTCTTACCACGAAATCCTGCGTTCCACCATAGATGATATCCTGCGTATTGTCATAAGTTTTAATAAGGGCAAGATCTATAATAGGTGTCAGTTCTTCATCGTAGTCATCATCTGTATCAGGGTCATCGTCGTCTGGATTATCATCGAAGTCACTGTCTTCATCTTCATCAACAGGCCCATCGGGATCGTCAGCTCCGGTAATCTCTGTTGCATTGAGCCATGCATTGTCTACAGGGGCTAAGCATGGTTCAGCAATCAAGGTTATGGTTACTTGATCTGTCCCACCAGGCAATATCGGGCCGGCAATTGTGGTTCTTGCGTATCCATCTACTCCGAGCGACCATAATGGTTCGTTGCTTGGGTCAAACATAAATCCACAAGGGATATAGTCAATAACATCTATATCCGTCGCTTCTAACGTTCCTTCGTTTTCAACCGTAATTGTGAAATTAATAGGATCTCCATATGAGAACGGTCCCATTTCGACTCTTTCTTTATCTATTGCGAGATCGAAAATAGATGTGCCTGCTACATCGTGATCGTCTTCTTCTCCTCCTTTATCCTTGCTCGTAATACTATTATCAGCAGCATCTCCAGGCTCAACAGCTCTTTCTCCGACACCATCCGATCCTGGAGTAGAATCCATATCCAGTGGCGCTAAATCAAGTCCGGCATCGGTAATGGCAGAAATTACTTCTGCATAATTATAGTAGCCTTCGGCCGTACCTCCTGTCCCAAGAATAGTAAATTCAATAGGAACAGACACAGAATTTCCGGGCTGAATTTCAGGAATTTCAAATTCAAAATAAGCCCCTGCATCAGACCATCCAGGATTGTTCGCCGTCAATGCATAGCCTAGTGATTTATAATCTCCTATGACAATATTCTCAATGGTTTCATTTCCTTGATTGAATACAGTTATTGTAAATGTTACTGGAGTTCCTACCGCGTATGGAGCAGGAGAAGTAACTTCTTTTCTTAATGCTAAATCTATAATACGGATACGTTCCGGATCGTGGTTGTCTTCATCTGTAATTCCATCCACATTGAAATCTGTTCCATCATCATCAATATGATTGTCTTCTGGGCTATCTGGAGTTCCTCCGACATCATTAGAAAAATTCTGATCCATCGGAGAATCTAAATCTAGATTTCCTAAACCACTGATAGGATCTATGGCACTAGATATCTCGGCTATATTAGTCCAATCATCTAGTCCACCTTCAGTGCAATCGAGACCCAAAATTAGGTCTACTGAATCTGCCTCTCCAGCTACGATGGTACCTAGAATCGTGAATGTGGCAATTCTAGAGACATCATCGAAAGCCCATCCTGGATTAGCTGCATTGTCATATGTAAATCCAGCTGGAATGGTATCTGCAACGACTACTTGGCTAGCATCTAGACTTCCTTGATTGATAACTTTCAACTTAAAAGTCAGCACATCATCATAGGATGCCGGTTCTTTATTATCTACTGTTTTCACAAGGGCCAAGTCGAATATTTCTGGACCTGCGGGATCATGGTCGTCCTGATCTTCTGCAAAAACAATTCCCATAGAAAGTAAATTATTGTCGGCTGCGTCGCCGGGTTTAATCGTTCTTTCTTCTGGTGTATCTGAACCCGGTTGACTGTCTGCATCAGCCATACTTACATCAGCGGATAGTGTATCAGACATCGAAGTTATCTCGGCGTAATTAATCCACAAGCACTCTTCTCCCTCGGAAACTCCTTCTAAGGTCAT
>CALIQO010000099.1 GCA_938044055.1 uncultured Saprospiraceae bacterium | reverse complement strand
CGTCAGATAACGATGTATTCCCTAGGTCATACGTCCCATCTACAGCAGAGATATTGTAATCCCAGAATTTGTAAGGCTGGATAGGCTCTCCGGCAACTTGTATAAATACATTCTCATCGAAAAGTGAATTTCCATCCCATGCAACGTCAAGGTTGGGAGGGAAAACTAACTTTATAAACGAAAGGTTTTCCTCGTTTCTTATCGCCTTGGTGTCTTCGAACCTAGCAGACCACACGTCTGTAATATCCCAGTCAAGAGACAATGATCTTGTAAAATATCTTTCTATCCTGTAAGATCCATCATTTAATTGATCTACAACTAATTCCCTTATGAATCCTCGTGACGTATCTATAGAAGCTTGACTTTCATCATATATGATTGAATCCACCTTATATATCCACTCATTTCCCACAGATAGCGGGAAGAAGGATTGTCCTACTGGTTCACCAGTAACTTCTATAGTCTCATTACCACAAGAGAAAACAAGTATTGTTGAAAACAAGTACAATATGGTAGAAAATTTCTTCATATCTATTTTATATTATCCTAAACGTGTTATTCTGCGTATATGTTATTTCTCATGCAATTTCAAGTCTGTTAAACTGGCTTGCAACTCCTATAAACTTCCTTTAATAATTCCACCACCTATAACATCGTCTCCTTCGTAGAAAACCGCAGATTGACCAGGTGCAACGCCTCGCACATGAGAATAAAATTCTACAGCAACTTCATCATTTCCTTGTGGTTTAAGGAGACTCATGCTTCCTTTATCATTGTACCTTATCTGTGTTGTAGATTCTATAGAAGGAATAGTAGGATACTTCATACTGTTAAGCTTGTAGACTGTCATCCCATTTTTCATAAGGTCTGCAACATCTCCGAGTACAACAACAGTTTCTTCTGGAATTATCTCTGTAACATAAGCTGGCTTTCCGAGTGCAATACCCAGTCCTTTACGCTGACCTATGGTGTAAAAAGGATATCCACTGTGCTCTCCTATTACCTTGCCGCTTACATCTCTGAAGCTCCCCTTCCCTACCTTGGTTTCTAAATCAGGAATGCGCCTTTTCAGAAAACCTCTGTAGTCATTATCAGGAACAAAACATATCTCATAACTCTCTGCTTTTTTAGACAAAGCTTCGTGACCCCAGTCATAAGCCATCTTTCGAATCTCATCCTTGGTATAATTACCTAGCGGAAATTGACTTCGATCTAGGCATTCTTGACTCAGTCCCCATAAGACATATGATTGATCCTTGCGGTCATCCTTCCCTTTACTTATGTACTTGCGTCCGCCATGTTCATTAATAACAGCATAATGGCCAGTAGCAATAAATTCACAATCCATCGCATCTGCCCTCTTAAGCAATGCACTCCACTTAATGTGGGTATTGCAGAGCACGCACGGATTAGGTGTACGTCCTGCCATATATTCCTCGACGAAATTGTCTATGACGTAATCACCAAACTCATCTCTGATATCTATAATGAAATGATGAAAGCCCATATGCACAGCAACCTCTCGGGCATCGTTAATCGAATCAAGGCTGCAACATCCAGTTTCTTTCTTACTTCCACCACTACTCGCGTAATCCCATGTCTTCATGGTGATACCTACTACTTCATACCCTTCTTCGTGCAACATCATAGCAGCCACTGTACTATCAATGCCTCCACTCATGGCAACCAGAACCCTTCCTTTTTTACTCATATTTATAGCTTAGCTTTCGCAAAAGTACAAATGATTATAATTCTATACGCAATCTTAAGTTAAGTCTGCGTGAAGTAAGAAAATTAGAAATCGCATATTGTCTATTATCTATAGCCTTAATCCAGGTATTACTGGCAACATTTGCCACATCAAGAAGGTTGAAAACTTCTAAAGCAATCCAACTATTCCTAGTAAATGAAAATGGATTAGATCTGCGTTTCGTATCTTTTTTAGAATCCCAGAGTTGATACCCAAAACCTATATCAACTCTATGGTATGGCTTATATCTAAAGGTATTTCTAAATACTGTATTGTTGTCTTGTATTCCAAATGGAAGGCCAGAACCCACTGTTAAATTGAGGTTCATTTTAAAATTATTGTTCATGGGAAGGTAATCCTGAAAGAACATAGAGATATTAAAAAATCGATCTGTTGGCCTAGGGACATCGTCTACTTCGATTGAATCTTCTTCTCCCAATTCTCTTCTTAAATGTTGCACACCTGCTATGCGCTCTCTTGTAGAAAGCAATGAAAAGTTGACCCATGATTCTGCACCTGGGACAAATTCTCCATTAACCCTAAGATCAAATCCAATCGCCGAACCAGAAGCATCATTCTCTCCGCTGTATCTTATTTTCACATTGTCTAGATCGAATGAAACCAAGTTATCCAGTTTCTTATAGTAGAATTCTGTTATCAACTTAAAAGGTTTAGGACTGATAGACTCCCAGTAAAAATCATAAGACATGCCTGTTACCAAGTGAATTGATCTCTGAGACCTAAGGTCTGTATTGACATTACCATCTAATCTTCTCATCTCCCTGTAGAAAGGAGTCTGGTAATAAACACCACCAGCTAACTTGAATGCTATGTCTTTTTCTGTCCCGAGAGGCTTGTATAACAATTCAATCCTAGGGCTGAAAACCATCTCTTTATTTAGCGAACTATACTTTCCTCTTATTCCTCCTGTAAGTCTTAT
>CALIQO010000098.1 GCA_938044055.1 uncultured Saprospiraceae bacterium | reverse complement strand
TGATTCATCAGAAATAATACCGATAGATGTATCATCGCTTACGCCTGGTTCTTATCATATATCCATTCTGTATTCTGATAAGAAAAGTGAAGTACTTACCTTCTATGTAATTAAATAGTCTTGTTACGGATAGGAGGAACTGAATTAAACGACTATAGGGGCAATATGTAGACTAGATTAATTAATATTGCAGCTTAATCAATGTAACATATATCCAATGAAAACACCTCTGGTATCCCCTATAGATAAAAACAAAAGTTCTGAAACACAAGACATGGCAAGTTTCTATCAAGAAACGCTAGGTTTTACACCTAACAGCCTATTCACCATGATGCACAGACCTAGAATTGCTAGAGCATTTCTTGAGATGAACCAGGCTGTCATGGAGAACAAAGGCAGAGTGACTTCTTCCCTTAAGAGAGAACTGGCATACCTATCAAGTAGAACAACTGGATGCCGGTACTGTGAAGCCCACACCATCCGCGCAGCAGAAAGATATGGATCAGAAGCCGACCGCTTGAATCACATCTGGGAGTATAAAACTTATCCTGCATTCACAGAAGGAGAGCGTGCCATATTCGATTTAGCCATTGCCGCATCTTCTGTACCTAACGCAGTCACCGATGAACATGCAGAAAGGATGAGAGCACACTGGGATGATGGAGAGATAGTTGAGATCATGGGTGTGATCGCACTATTCGGTTATCTTAATAGATGGAATGACAGCATGGGAACACAACTAGAAGACCCTGCAGCTGACGATGCTGAGAGGTATTTAAATCAAGACGGTTGGAGTAGAGGGAAGCACGCTTACTAGATTGACATCCACAATTGGATTCCATCACTTAACAGCATAATATTCTGTAATTAAATTGTTTTGTGTAACAATTATTTAATATATTACATATGTTAAGTATTTTATTTTCAAAACAAAACTTACAATTATGGATATTACGTCATTACTTATTTCTCTAGGCAGTGGAGCATTAGGTGGTAATGCTGCTGGAAAATTAATGAATAAGCTTTCCTTAGGCACTGTCGGTAACTCAATAGCTGGAATCCTAGGTGGAGGCTTAGGCGGACAAGTTCTCGGTATGCTCGGTATGGAACCTAGTGAAGGTATGAATCTAGCAGGCATTCTAGGTAGTGTAGCCAGTGGTGGTGTCGGAGGTGGAATCCTTATGGCCGTATTTGGCTTTATTAAAAATATGATGAATAGCAATAAAGGATAACATCCTTTGTTTTATAAGAATTAAGAATGAATTATCGATTGCCCAGTATTTCTTTCTTAATTCACATCCATATAAAAAGACGAAAAGGAATCCTGTCCTAGGATTCCTTTTTTTTAAGCGGTATTTCTAAACAGAATTAAAGACAAATATTACAATAAGTCAATATCCCATTTACGAGGCAACAGATGCATAGTCTTGTTGCCTTTTTCTTGTGGCCATTATTTTAGGATTTCTAAAATTACTTCATATCCATCGTGTCGATTGATTATCAGTTTACCACCGATTTTTTCAGCTCGCATTTTCATATTAGAAATTCCTTGTCCATCAGAGCCAGCCTTCTGTCTCAAATCCGGATCCTCTAGAGAAGAGCCATCATCATGTATACGCAACTGGATATGATCACCTCTCTTTTTAAAGGAAAGGTCAACATGTTTAGCATCAGAATGCTTCACAATATTGGTAACAGCTTCCTTGAATAAAAGGTAGATATGCTGACGCATATCAGGAAGAATTGTCTGCTCTTCCATTAATTCATCTGAATCGAAAGTATAATCGATATCCATACGACCAAATGATTTCTCTGCAAATACTCGCATCCGATCAATAAGGTTCTTGAAACGATCTTTCCTAGCATCCAATGCCCATACAGTATCTCTCATCAATTCCATGGCCTCCCTACTCATGTCGCTCATTTCTGACAGTTTCGGTTTATAGTTCTCAGGAACTACCTTTGCCATTAATTCAGATTGAATAGCTAAGCCACCTAACAAGCTTCCTACATCATCGTGAAGATCGCTTGAAATCTTGGTTCTTAAGTGTTGCACCTTTCGATCGTAAGATAATTTTCGCTGATATCTGTTTCTAAAGAAAATGAAGATGGCTAGCCCCAGAAATGCAAAAAGCAATCCTCTTGCCCACCAAGTTAGATACCAGAATTCGGATTTTATAAGGCTTAAACTTGTTACTTGAATCGCCTCATTCGATGGACTATTTTGAGCCTTTAACTCTACAGAAAACTGCCCAGCTGGCAAGGAGTAAATATCCATCCTACCTTCAGGAGACAACGAACTCCATTCATCTTGCAGACCTACTACTCTATAACTATAATAAACATCATCCTTGAAAGGACTTGAGAATGACAACGAAAAATTACGATCTGCAGGACCTAAGTGTATTTCATTCTTGTCCGACCAGTTGTGAAGTAAACGCACATATTCTTCTTGCTTTCCATCATAATAGTGGAATTCATAGATAGTGGGAGCAGAAACTTGTTCTATGTCTTGTTTAAATGAAAGTTCTTCTGGAAGAAAGGAATAAAGCCCATTGACTGTTCCTACATAGAAGCGTCCATCGCTAGCCTTGTAAGCTGAATTCCTATTAAACTCTTTATCAGCGAGCGGATGACCTTCCACTAGCGTTTTGAATTGACTGGTCTCAGGGTTGAATAGCACAAGACCATGGTCTGTTCCCAGATATAATTGGCCATTGTTATTAGGTAGAATAAAATAAATATTCCTTGATAGAAATTTGCCTTTATCACTGGCATGAGGAAAATCAAAAATTTCTGTCTTATTGGTACTTAAATTTAAAACACCTAGACCCACTTGTGAGCCAAAATATACTTGATCATCTTTCAAATACAATCCATATAGGTAGTCAGCTTCTAACCTTAAACCAAGCTCCTGGATATCATATTGCCTTATAATTTTTCCCAATCGATCGATCTTTAAAATGCCAGCCTTTTCCGTAGATATCCAGAAGGACCCTTCTTTATCTTGCTGTAGTGAAGAACAGTATATAAAATCACCTTGAATTTCACCTAGCGATGTGGTTTCACCGGTTGTTAAAACATGCTTTACCCATTCCTTAGTAAACCAAAAGGACATCCATAAAGTATCTTGCTCTAAATAATGGTTGACATGAGCTCCATGAAAAGGATAATGTATAAAAGACTGTGCATCACTCTCTAGGTCATACACACTGCAATTCCAGATCAATTGATCCTTATAGTAGGTAAGACTATATGTCGCTTCCTTATCCTTAGGGACAGATAGCGTATTTCTAAATGCTGAAAATTGATTACTTCCTTTAGGTTTTACAGCCACTCCCATATAAAAGGAAGCATATATATTACCAGATGCGTCTTCCGTAATTTGTCGCATACTGGTGATTGGTTTCCCGCTATTAATGGGTTCTGCAAAGTCTTCGTCTTTGGGCAATTTTGTTTTTAATCTGATCAATGAATTAGAATATAAAATATAAATAGAGCCATCGCTGGCTTGTAGAATGGCTTGAATACTTCCCTTCAGTGTGTTCTGTGCGACCTCCTGAGCCAGTTGATCGATAGCAATACCAAAGTTTTCTACTTTATTTTCTTTCCTATCCCAAAACAACAAGTTCCTAAGCCGATCAGTAAGCCACACTCGACCCTCAAATACCGTATGAAATAAAACAGCCTTATCAAAATCAGCGAAAGCAGCCACTGAATCTATCGTTCGTTGATAGGCTGATTCTATTTTGTCTTCTCTTATAAGTTTACCATCCTCATTCACACTAATAACATGCTTTTTAGTATAGGCAAGCTGTTGCTTGGGTGAATGATCTACAATCATATGGATCTCTTCAGCAGCAATGGTTCGGGGAACAAATTTATCATTGGTAAAACTCGAAACCTCTAAGCTGTCGCGAATTTCATGGATTACATATATGTGACCAAATGAAGAAAAGAGATATGGAGCTATGCTTTCAGTACGAGGGGAAATAACTCTTGAAATTATTCTTTCTTTCGTATTAAAAACAACAACCCT
>CALIQO010000097.1 GCA_938044055.1 uncultured Saprospiraceae bacterium | reverse complement strand
TAGACGGATCTCAAGTATATTATAGAAGAGGTTCAGCTATTCAGAATCCATTATGGACGTTGAATAATGCTGCTGATAATGAAACTGTGAAAAGATTCTTCGGAAGATTCCAACTTGATTATGAGTTAACCGATTGGTTATCAGCTCAGTACCGTGTAGGTATTGATCAGTATACTCAGAATAACAGAAGAGCAGTAAATAAAGGTGGATCTCAGATTCCTGATGGTCAACTTTTAACAACAGAAAGATTGAACGAGATCACAGATCACGTTTTAAACCTTCTTTACTCTTATAGAATCAACGATGATTTAGAAGTTGATGGTGTTGTAGGGGTGAACTTCAGAAAAGAAGATTCTAACTTCTTCGGAACCAACTCTACGAATCAATTTGTATTTGATTTACAGACACACAACAATTATACAGTACATAATTCTTTCTCAAATTTAACTCAAGAGAATAACATAGGATTATACGGTACAGCAACGCTTGGATATAAATCATTCTTATACTTGAACTTTCAAGCAAGAAATGACTGGACATCAGTACTTGAGCCAGCTAACAGATCTGTATTTTATCCTTCTGCTAGTTTATCATTCATTCCTACAGAAGCGATTTCTTCTTTACAGAACAACAGCGTAATTAATTACCTTAAGTTAAGAGTTGGATTTGGTACGTCTGCAGGATATCCTGCTCCATATCGTACACAATCTGTACTTGCTACTAACACAAACGCTTTTGTCACTCAGGGTGGAACAACCTTACAGACGAACGCAGTTTCGAATCAATTAGGTAACCCTAATCTTCAAGCTGAGATTCATGAAGAACTTGAGCTAGGTATAGAAGCAAGATTCTTAGATAACAGAATAGGTGTTGACCTTTCTGCTTATGATAAGCAGTCTTCTGACTTAATTATCGGACTTCAATTGGATCCATCTACAGGATTTACTAACACTACTGTAAATGCTGCAGAGCTAGAGAACAGAGGTGTGGAATTAGGTTTAAATTTAATTCCTGTAAGAGGTGCTTTCACATGGGATATCAACTTGAACTATACTAGAAATAGAAACATCATCAACAAGATTGCTGACGGTGTTGATCAAGTTGTTATTGCTGGTTTTACCAATGAAGGTAACTTTGCAATACCAGGTCAGCCTTATGGTGTAATCCAGGGTATTCCTTTCGATAGATTAGACGGAGCTGGAAAAGACAACATTATTGTGAATAGTATCGGAGAATATGAAACAGGTGCTGATATTGCGCCGATTGGTGATCCTAATCCTAACTGGACTGGAAACGTAATCAATCAATTCTCATATAAAGGTTTATCACTTGGAGCACAGCTTTCTTATGTTTCTGGAGGAGATATCTTCTCTACGACTGTAGCAACTATGCTTGCAAGGGGTAACACCATTGATACAGATGTGAACAGATTTATACCTGTTATCCTTCCTGGAGTATTACCTGATGGAGCACCTAATGATATCCAAGTTTACCTTGGTGATGCGATGTTTGCAGGATATTTTTCTGCATCAGAAGGAGCAGTATTTGATGGTACTGTAGTAAGGTTAAGAGAAGTTTCTCTTGCATACTCAATTCCTAGAAGACTGTTGGAAAGCTCACCATTTGGTTCTGCTTCGATTTCAATAGTAGGAGAAAACTTATGGTACAAAGCACCTAACTTCCCTAAAGGAGTAAACTTCGATCCTGAAGTTCTTTCTCTAGGAGTAGGAAACGGTAGAGGTTTTGATTACCTGACTGGTCCTACAGCTAAGAAGTATGGAGTTAACATAAATGTGACTTTCTAAGTTACTTAGTTATTTTATTTTAACTGTTCACAACAGAAAAAAAATATAATGAAACACATAAATAAATTTTTAATAATCGCCATGGTCTGGGTGATGTCAAGTTGTGGTGATCTCACCAACCTAGACATCAATGATAACCCTAATGCCATTACCCCAGAACAGGCGGGTATAGAGTTTCTATACAACAGTGTAGCTCTAAGTTTTAATGGCTTTTTCCAATCAACTTGGGGATTTGCTGGTGGACTTTCTAGGCAGTTTGCAATGACTGGAGGGTTTACTTACCAATCTGCTTTCGCAGCTACTAATTTTAATGGAATATGGACGACGGCTTACGCTGGGCTCATTCCAGATATTGATGCGTTAATTGCTCAGGCTGAACCTATCGGCCTAGATGTTCATACGGCTTCTGCTAAAGTCATGAAAGCATATACTTTAATGACCCTAGTAGATATGTTTGGTGATATTCCTTTCTCAGAGATAAGTCAAGGGACGGATATTATATCTCCTAAACAAGATTCTGGTGCAGATATTTATGCTGCTGCAGGAACCTTATTGGACGAAGCGATTGCTACTCTAAGTAATACAGAAACAACAGCTACACCTAGTGGTGATTTGTATTACGGTGGAGATGCTGCTTCATGGGCAACTGCTGCTAAGTCTCTTAAGTTAAGAATGTTTAACAACATAAGATTGGTTGATGCTTCTGGTGCTACTTCTGGTATCAATGCATTATTATCTGAAGGAGACCTGATAGATTCCGCTGCAGAAGATTTTCAATTCCAGTATGGTCTTGAAAGAGATCTACCTAATTCTCGTCATCCTCGTTACAACAACCAGTATGAGAACAACGATGGTAACTACATGAGTAACTATTACATGTGGACTCTTGTAGGTGAGAAAGAAAATGTAGATCCAAGGACGCGTTATTACTTCTACAGAAAAGATGGAAATCTTACAAATGAAGATGATAACATATGGGATTGTTTCGTAGATGCAACTCCGTTTGATGGTAATGGTGAGCAGAGACCTGCTCCTCCACACTATACGGACGTAGATCCTAATATGCCGTATTGTATAGCTAGTCCAGCAGGATGGTTCGGTAGAGATCATGCTAACTCTCAAGGTATTCCTCCAGATGGGCCTGTAAGAACGGCGTATGGATTATATCCTGCGGGAGGTAAGTTTGACAATAACTCTTTCGATGCTACTCAGAATGGTGGTACTGATGGTGGTCAGGGACAAGGAATAAGTCCTCTTCTATTATCTTCTAATTTATTTT
This sequence comes from uncultured Saprospiraceae bacterium, assembly GCA_938044055.1. Classification (GTDB taxonomy): domain Bacteria; phylum Bacteroidota; class Bacteroidia; order Chitinophagales; family Saprospiraceae; genus JABDLO01. Next base: position 5,247 of record CALIQO010000097.1, on the reverse strand, counting down.
TCATAAGAGCAGAAGCTGCTTTAATGTTAGGAACATCGGATGATGCTCGTGAGATGCTACAAGCAGGTATAGAAGCTTCTATGGATAAGGTTAGAGGTTTCGAATCATTGATTCCTTCTGCTGATCTTAACTTTGTAGTGGGTACCAATCCTGATACAGGTGAACCGATTCCTGCATCTGTACTATTGATATTAGATGAAGATGTTACTGCATATGTTGATGGTGTACTTGCATCTTACGATGCCGCAACTTCTGCTGATGAAAGATTGGATATCATTATGAAAGAGGCATACATTGCAGCTTGGGGTAATGGTGTAGAAACTTACAACGGATATAGAAGAACAAGTAAACCTGCTAACATGCAGCCTGCTATTGAAGTTGGAGCTGGATTATTTACAAGATCTGCACTTTATCCTGCAGTACATGTAAACTTGAATGCTACAGCAACTCAGAAAGATCCTGCTAATCCAGGTAAAGTATTCTGGGATACCAATGCAGATCCTTTGAGATAATTAATTCATACGTTAATTAAGAATTTAACAATCATGAAAAAAATATTATATATATTAACCATAGGTATGATCGGGTTCGCATCATGTGCTGATCCAGACTTGGGTCCCGTAATTACCTTTGAAGATGCTCAGAAAGGAGTATCTATCGCCTTAGTTGAGCTAAGGGCGATTGAATATGACCTTGCCGACATCGCTAATTCTGCTGTAGATTATACAGTTGAATTCGTAGACGTAGAACAAGGAGGTACTGTAGCAGATTACAGTGTTTATGTTTCTTACGTAGACAACAATCCTGACAACGGAGATAACTCTGTAGCTCAGAAATTGTATCAGTCTTTTGGAACTGGTGATTTTTCTACCAATGAAAATGGCTTTGTAGGGCTTGATGTCCGTTTGCCATTAACTGATGTAGCAGCTTCACTTGGAGTTGAAACCAGTTCACTTGTTGCAGGTGATGTTTTTGCATTTGCAACTGAAGTTACGGACAGAGATGGAAACACCTTCGGTTCAGGTAACTCTTCTTCAGCAGTAAGAGGTACCGCTTTTAGAGGTTTCTTTGATTTCAATGGAAACGCTACTTGTCCTCTACCTGATGACATTTTTGTAGGTGATTATGCACTTACATATGACAATGTTGCTGGTGGATGGGGAGTTTCTCTTGTTGAAGAAACAGTTACACTCAGACTTATTCCTGGTTCTACGACTAGAAGACAGTTTGACGCGACTTTCCTTCCTAACTTTGGAGGATTCGCGGTTGCGCCTATCATAGAATTTGTCTGTGATAAAGTTGTTGCAATTACGCTTGATTCAGGAGTAGGTTGTGCGGGAACATCTATTAAGATTCTTAATAGATTTGATGGTGTAGACTACTTCCAGCCTCAGGATATTACGGATGATGCTGTAATATTGATTGATTATGTAGAAGATGGAGAAGGTTGTGGATATGCAGCACTTAGAAATATGAGATTGACGAAACTCTAGTAGAGTTGATTCATATAACTGATATAAGGAGTAGCCTGATTCAGGCTGCTCCTTTTTAATTTAAAGATCTTGAGATTAGCATTTTTTATATTTTTACTTGCCTCACAATCTATATACAGTCAGTATACAGATGTCACACAGAGTATGGGTATTCAGCACCTCAGCGCTAATCCTTCTCTCATGGGGTCAGGTGCAACTTTCATCGATTATAATATGGATGGATGGCTAGATATCTTTATGACCGGTGGTGCAGCTCCTGATAAGCTCTACAGGAATTTCGAAGGGAAGCATTATATAGATGTTTCTGCAGAATTACCTTACAGAGATGATAATTACATTTCTTCTGGAGCAATTGCTGGAGACCTTAATAACGACGGTTGTCCAGATATATTTATAACTTCTTTCAGCCCTTCTTTCCCTAATATCTTGTTGCAGAACAACTGCGATGGAACCTTTAGCGACATCAGTAATTTCGCTAATATCAAGGATATTTCAAGTTCTATGGGTGCCACATTTATGGATTATAATAAAGATGGTCTCTTAGATATATATGTTATCAATTACGTATCAGGATTTGAAACCATCTACGATGAGAATGGAGAATTTGAAGCTTTTAATCATACCTGTTATGAAAACTTTCTTTATGAGAATAGAGGGAATGATTTATTCGTAGAAGTGGCACAAGAGAGAAAAATCAATAGTATCGGATGTGGCCTAGCTGTAACCACATTACCTTTTCAAGGAGAAACTGGAATCTATATAGCTAACGATTTCGGAGAGTGGCTTACGCCAAATGAGTTTTACGTATATAACCCTGATTCTCAATTCTTTGAGAATAAAGCTGTAGAATTAGGACTTGATTATGGTTTAAATGGAATGGGCATTGCAATAGGAGATTACGACCATGATTTAGATTTTGATGTATATGTAACCAATCTAGGTAAGAACATATTACTAGAAAATAAGAATGGAATTTATGAAGATGTTGCTCCGGAATTAAAAGTCGAGAATGGGATTGCAGATGATGGATTTCTGACTACTGGATGGGGCGCAATCTTTTACGATATGGAAAATGACAAGGATTTAGATCTCGTTGTTGCTCAAGGGTTTGTGGAAACAGGTGCAGAATTCCAAAATACAATTCTAGATAAAAATAAATTATACAGGAAACTAGACAATGGGTATCAGGATGTTTCTTCTGAGATGGGGATTAATGATAATGGTTTTAATAGAGGTGTCTTGTCCGGAGACATAGATAATGATGGGGATCTAGATTTATTATTTACTACGGTCAATTATATTAAGGTCGATGATGACTCTGACCTTACTTTTAAACTATTTAGAAATGATAACCCGCAGGGAAATTTTCTCGATATTTTATTGAAAGGAGAAGAGAATGGGCTTCAAGATATGTATGGTTCTATTGTGCATCTTTACAGTGGAGGAGAAGAATATATGCAGTATTTTTACAGTAGTGGAACGCATGCTTCTCATAGTTCAGATTATATACATTTTGGTTTAGGCCAAAATGAAAACATCGATTCTGTACTTGTTCAGTGGGTAACAGGAGACACAACTACTTTGAGAGATCTTCCTATTAATCAGAGGGTTAGAATCCAGCTTAAGAGTAATACTGTTTATGAAGTAATAGGTTGTACAGACCCACAAGATATTTATTTTAACTCGATGGCTACTTATAATCAAGGATGTATGGAACCGACCTCAAGCATTACACCTAGCCTGCATCGTAATGTGCGTATTGCACCTAGTATCGTTCAAGATGGAATTCCGATTAATATCTTGCCTGACAACAATACTAAAATCGAAAAAATAGTAGTCTGGGACATTCATGGTATTGTACTAAAAGAGTATTCTCCGTATAACCGTACAGTTTCTTTAGATGCTTTTCCACCAGGAATCTATTTTATTTCTATCGAATTAACACACAACACTATTACCCAGAAAGTATTGAAAAGCAACTAATTGGCACAATAAGTGCACACTATACATATTACAAATAAGCATAATATGTTAGATGTCATTGCTTCGTTTTTGGACTACTTAAGAAGTATCAAACGATATTCTTCTCATACCCTAACTTCATATAAGAATGATTTAGATCAATTTGCATTATTCTGTAGATCAGAATATAACATAGAAGGTGTTCAAGAAATAATGGCATTTCACTTAAGAACTTATCTAGTACACCTTGTAGAAAGAAAACTTGCTGAGAAGTCAATTAATAGAAAAGTATCTGCCATAAAGAGTTGGTTGAAATATATGCATAGAGAAGGTTACATAGATGCTGATATGGCCGATAAAATGATACCTCCTAAAGTACCGAAGCGCCTTCCTGCATATATGAAGGAAAAAGAAATGGATCATTTGAGGGAGTTAATTGTATTAGATGAAACTGATTTTCCTTCAGTGAGGAACAGACTTGTAGCACTTATGTTATACCATACAGGAATGAGGCGGTCAGAGCTCGTAGGCCTTAATTTAGAAGATGTAGATATGGTGTCAGGTATTCTTAAGGTAACAGGAAAGGGTAATAAAGAGCGGAGGATACCATTGACTAAGCAGCTAGTAATTTACTTGAAGAGTTATTTAGAATTAAGGAAAACTACATTTCCTGGTTCGGAGCAGGCTTTATTCTTAACAGATAAGGGAAGTAGGATATATCCTAAGATGGTATACCTTATTGTCAGAAGAGTTTTGTCTACAGTTTCTTCACAAGAAAAGAGAAGTCCACATGTATTGCGTCATACCTTTGCTACACACCTACTTAATGGTGGAGCAGACCTGAATGCCATTAAAGAATTACTAGGTCATTCCTCACTAGCAGCTACTCAAGTTTATACCCATAATTCCATTGCTAAACTGAAAGATGTGTATAAGAAAGCACACCCGAAACACAACCAATCATAAGTAACAGCTGGACTTCATTTTTAGTATAAATAAATTGTCTTTGTAAAGGGCTATGAAATTTGGTTGAATAATTAGTTTTTTAGTGAAAAAGTTATATTTTTGCATCGCTTTTGGAAAAAGTTCCTACACAGCTATGCGAAAAATATTGATGCCGATGTAGCTCAGTTGGCCAGAGCAGCTGATTTGTAATCAGCGGGTCGGGGGTTCGAATCCCTCCATCGGCTCAGAGATGAGAGGGGGGTGCGCCGGAGTTGGAGAGCCGGGCCAGACTGTAAATCTGGTGTCTACGACTGAATAGGTTCGAATCCTATCACCCCCACCATTTATATGGACGCAACAACATTGAAAAAATACACTTAAGAAATTATAGGCGGGAGTAGCTCAGTTGGTAGAGCATCAGCCTTCCAAGCTGAGGGTCGCGGGTTCGAGTCTCGTCTCCCGCTCAACTTTTTTTTAAGATAAAAAAAGACAATGTTATTCTCACCTTGAGCATAAAAAAAATAACTGCCAATGTAGCTCAGGGGTAGAGCACTTCCATGGTAAGGAAGGGGTCGGGGGTTCAAATCCCTTCATTGGCTCAAAATAGTATAGTGTTTACGTTTGTTTATATTTAAAATTTAGAAAAAAATTACTGATGGCAAAAGAAACTTTTCAGAGGACCAAGCCGCACGTCAATATCGGGACTATCGGTCACGTTGACCACGGTAAGACAACCTTAACAGCAGCGATTACTTATGTCCTTGCAGAAGAAGGAACCGCGCAAAAAATGGATTATGCATCTATCGATGCTGCTCCAGAAGAAAAAGAAAGAGGTATTACAATCAAC
>CALIQO010000096.1 GCA_938044055.1 uncultured Saprospiraceae bacterium | reverse complement strand
CAACACCATCTTCGGAACAGAGTATCACGACTTACCAGACACAGACGCTCCTATTGTAGCAGATATGTCTTCTAATATTTTTTCAAGACCAATCGACGGCAACAGATACGGATTGATCTATGCTGGTGCACAGAAGAACATGGGTCCTGCCGGAGTAACGTTAGTCATTATAAGAAAAGACATGCTCGGAAAAGTGTCTAGAGAAATCCCAACTATGCTAGACTATCAGACGCATATAGCTAAAGCTTCTTCTTTCAATACCCCTCCTGTGTTTCCTATATATACTTCGATGCTGACACTGAGATGGATCAAGGCGCAAGGTGGTGTAAAAGCAATGGAAGAAAAGAACATCGAGAAAGCAGAAATGCTGTACAATGAGATAGATAACAATCCGCTCTTCTACGGTACAGCTGAGAAAGAAGATCGTTCTAGAATGAATGTATGTTTTCTAACTACAGCAACAGATAACGAAGGTGATTTCTTAAACATGTGTGAAGCAGCAGGATGTGTCGGCGTAAAAGGCCATCGATCTGTAGGAGGCTTCCGTGCATCAATATATAATGCCATGCCTCTAGAAGGTGTAGAAACTTTGGTTTCTGTCATGAAGGCTTTCTCAGAAAAACATGGGTAAGGGAAAATCTCATTCTCCATATATCATAGGTGATTATCATATCCCTGTTATTATATATAAGGAGTATCGCAGATCGATCCGATTCTCCGTAACAAAAAAGGGCTTAATAATAAGGTGTCCATACTTGACTCCTTCTATAGGAATTTATGACAAGGCTAAGTTGTGGTGTGTGGAACGTCTTAAAGACAACCCTTCGCCATTTACAGAATTTTTAATTCTTAAGGTACCCGATTATTATAGGCTTACATTATGGGACAACCACTATGATGTTCATGTAACTACACATAATGGTGACCGGGATAAGGTTTCATGGGACGATGGAAAAATCAATATCGCTCTAGGCAAATGGTATACTCCGAAAGATAAATCAAAAGCCCATAGAGAGATGATCGTAAAATTTGCGCAGAAGCGCTTTAAGCCTATAATGACAGAAAGGGTCAACCAACTTAACGAAAGACACTTCAATGTGGAAGTCGGCAGGGTTACCTTAAAAAACAACCGGACCAACTGGGGTTCTTGCTCTGGAAAAGGAAATATAAATCTATCCGTAAGATTGTTAAAAGCGCCTGAAGCGGTCCGCGATTATGTCATCATCCATGAGCTGGCTCACCTGATCGAACTCAATCATTCTGATAGGTTCTGGAATCTTGTAAAACAAGCTTGTCCCGATCACAAAAAATATGAACGGTGGTTAAAAAACAATGGACACACCCTTTCATTCTGAAGAATCTATTATAGAGAGGTCAATAGTCCTATTATGCGACATCCTTTAAAGGTGTCTTAAGTAAGTCTCAGGATTATTAAGAAAATTACGCGTAATGGTATAATGCTCTGTTTCCTCGAAAGGTTTTTTCTCCATACCATCATGGCTTATTTCATATAGAGAAGCTCCTGGTATAGCCATTAGCATAGGAGAATGAGTGGAAATAATAAACTGTGATTGATGATCTTTCAGGTGTTCCATAATCAAGTAAATTAGAGACAGTTGCCTTGCCGGAGATAAAGCTGCTTCTGGCTCATCAAGGATATAGATTCCGTCTCTGTTGATTTTACTATGTAAGATTTTAAGATAAGCCTCACCGTGAGAAAAAGAGAGAAGGTCTTGCCCATAATTGTTTCTTATGCGATGTTGTTGATAATTGGCATTGTTCATCATCTGCTTGATGACCGATTCTGGAACTTCTCCTTCCAGGCTCTTGAGGTGTTTATAAACATCTGCATCTCTTCGATCTATACTGTTCATCAGTTCTCCGAAATCTTCAGCTCGAAAGAAAAACCCTGTAGGCCGATCAATGTTGAATTCTATATCAAGACATTTTACCAATTCTGTTGACGCCTCAAATGCTTTCTTACTATACTCATAACCGTCCATGTGTGGCAGCTGTAACCAGAATGCAAGTGTTTCTATCAAGGTGGATTTTCCAGTACCATTGTCTCCAATAAAAAAAGTAATGTCTGAATCTAGCTCAATATTTTTACTGTGTTTAATAGAGGATACGTCATATGGAAAAGGATGGGTAAGGTCCGTATTAAAATGAATGGTCTTGATGTATATCACGCTTTAAAAATAAGAAATTCATGGGTCGATAATAAACATATTTTTTTTCCTACAATTGCCGTTACTCTTTCTTGCAACAATTCTCATTATAATTGTGTCATTCTGAATCACAAAAACAAGAATCATGACTGTGAATGCTCTCGCCAAAATGATCGATCACGCACTTCTCCACCCGACCCTTACAGATCTGGATCTTAAGAATGGTTGTGCCCTTGCCGTGGCTTACAATGTTGCTTCTGTCTGCATCAAGCCTTACGCTATTAAGAAGGCTTGTCAATGGCTAGAAGGTTCTGATGTTATGGTAGGAACTGTAGTTGGTTTTCCTCATGGCAGTAACTCCATCGAAATGAAAAAAGAGGAAACAGAACAATGCTGTATTGCTGGTGCCGTTGAAATAGACCTTGTAGTGAACATAGGAAAAGTGCTGAGCGAAGACTGGACTTATTTAGAAAAAGAAATCCGAGAAGTATATTATGTAGTGAAAAAATACAATGCGGTAATCAAGGTCATTTTCGAAAATGACTTTCTCCCTTCTGATCAATATAAAATCAAGTTGTGTGAGATCTGCAATTCTATAGGTGTAGATTTTATAAAGACGTCTACAGGTTTCGGCATGGTGAAAGGTGGTGATGGAAAATACAGCTATCGTGGTGCCACAGAACAAGACTTGATTCTGATGAGAAAGCACGCAACAGGTTCTGTAAAAGTAAAAGCTTCCGGCGGTATAAGAACAGTAGAAGAAATGCTTGCGGTTCACGCCCTCGGTGCTACAAGAATCGGCACTTCTTCTACTAAAGCCATACTTGATGCCGCAGCTGTAAAATATAGTGAAGAAAAAATAAATTTTATGGCGGGGCAACTTAAAGGTCGCTATTGAAGTAATTCTATCTTTGACTAAAGAACAACTATGAAAAAAGCATTAAGAATATTATCAGTTTCCGCATGCTTCATAGGTTGTGTTTTTTACACTAGTAATATTTATAGTCAGGAGAACACAATTACATACTCTGAGTCAAGTGCTGATTTTTTTAATCCCGAACGTGGGTTCTATAGATATTCAGAAACGAAGGCAAGTTCTTACACACCATTAAATCAAGCTGAATTGATTTCTAGAAAATCACTGCACGAGGTCCATGCTTCTCCTCAGATGAGCATATACTCGAGCTTGGTATTTAGATACTTCGTTCTTGATGATTTTATAGATGCTTCTATTTCTCAAGATTTCTTAGACTTGATGGAAGCAGACTTTAATATCGTCCGTGCAGCTGGGGTTAAAATTATTCCTCGGTTCGCGTATACGATTGAAGCCAACCAAGGAACTTGCGGAAACTTTATCTGTCCACCATATGGAGATGCCTCGAAAGCTAGGGTACTGGAACACATCTCTGATCTAGGTGAAGTACTCAGAAATAATGCTGATGTAATTGCCACGATACAGATGGGTTTTATAGGAACTTGGGGAGAACAATACTATACCGATTTTTTCGGTGATGCATCGATGTCTCCCTTTAAGCTGGTGGATACCAACTGGGAAGACCGGAATGAAGTGCTGGGTTCTGTCCTGGATAATTTTCCAGAAGAAAGAATGATTCAAGTCAGGTATCCTCAACTTAAGCAACGGTATGTCTATGGCGTAAATGCGTTAACCTCAAGTGCCGCCCTTACATCTACAGAAGCGTATTCTGGTTCTGAAAAATCTAGGATCGCTTTTCACAACGATTGTTACCTAGCCAGTGATACAGATTTCGGAACGTATAACGACTATGGAAATTCTGCAACTTCTTCTTTAGCTGATACTGCGGCATTAAAACCATACCTAGCTGCAGAAACCAGATATGTAATGATGGGAGGAGAAACCTGTGCCGCTAACAATCCTGATGATGATTGTGGCCAGAGAGCAGATAACGAAATGCGTCGGATGCACTTCACTTATCTCAACGCAGAATTTAATTATCCGGATGTCAATAGTGGCTGGGTTGATGGTGGTTGCATGGAAGACATTAAGAAGAATCTGGGATATCGATTACACATGGAAGAGTCGACCATTAATTATATGGAATCTTCCAGGACACTTGACTTCAGTTTTAAGATTAAAAACCTCGGTTACTCTTCTCCTCAGAATAAGCGAGGTCTTCAGCTTGTAATGAAAAACAATAGCACTTCTGAGGAATTCTTAGTCGGTATACCCGCTGATCCGAGGACCTGGGATTATGAGTCTGGGACCATAACAGTAGCTTCGTCTTTTTCGATTCCAGTTTATGTGCCCGAAGGTGATTACGCCTTTTATCTTTTTCTTCCCGATGGATTTTCTTCACTTTATGGAAACCCTGACTATGCCATCAGGTTAGCAACAATAGGAGATGCAACAGATGTATGGGATTCTGCTACTGGTTACAATAAAACGGGCCATAGCATTACGCTTACCTCCGGCGACGAAGACAGCATTGCTGAAGGCATTAACCCTAGTTTCCGTCCTTGTAAAAATCTAACCGAAACATATACTGTTGAATCAAGTACAGATAATTCCGTTTCATCCCTCAGGGACCTGATTTTAAATGCTGCTTGTGGAGACACCATCTTTTTTGCCTCTGAGCTAAACGGTATAGACATTCCAGTAAGTGGTGTACCTATAACCATAGATAAAGACATCATCATAATCGGAAATGGTACATCAGAAACACAGCTGGATGGACAACTATTAAGTAGAATATTTACTGTAGAAAATCAAGGTCATCTGTACCTAGAAAACATGACTTTAAAAAATGGGGTAGAAGCTACAGATGGTGGAGCCATTCTTAACGATGGATATCTTTTCTTGAAGAATGTAGACTTAGAAAACAACTTAGAAGGTTCGGCTAAAAAAGCACTAACGAATCGCAATGTTATCCGAGTATTGCAAGGTGTTGCCTCTGAGGTTAAAAAATAAAAAGGGGTTTATAGATAACTACATACCCCTTAATATAATTAATTACGTGGTTCTTTAGGAACCTTTATATCCTCCGAATAAAGTAATTCCGACATGAACACCTATATAGTTAGATGCGCCTTCAGCAAAGATCAAGTTGTATTCTCCAGAAAGTCTCAACAACCCTAGTTCATATCCTACTCTAGCAACAGCTCCGAAATCACTTCCTCCACCACCATCGACGGCTTGTCCATTAACTTCTACAGATCCTCCATTGAACAATCCTAATCCAGCCCCTGCAAAAGCCCTTGAGTTTCCTGTATTAGAAAAATAGTAATCTCCGATTAAAGAATAAGAACCGAATGCTCCCAAACTAACCACATCAGAATCCGATCCGAATAAGGCAAACTCTAATCTTAAAGCAGCTGAGATATTGTCTTTTACGTTGTAGCGAAACTCTGATCCCATTGCAACGCCTCCTGTAACGCCTTCGCCAGAAGGTGTTGCAAACCCCAATCTTATAATATCCCACTCAAATGATTTATAGTTTTCAGCTTGAGCATTAGAATCTAGGGCAAAAAATGCCACGGCAATGAATGCCAATAATAGGTTTTTCATAAGTAATTGATTTATTAAAAAATATTTTCGAACTAAGTATCTAAGTTCTTTCGTCAGCAAATAAAATAAATTATCCCGTATTAAAGAAATTCATGTGTCACGATTTTTTCTGATCAGGACTGTTTAGAATAAAGTCAGTTGTCTCAACCCTGATAAAAAACGAAAGTGAATTAAAAAGAAAAGTCGCTCTTCAATCCACTTTCCATAATTAAGTACTACTGTATCTTTTATAGAAATCAACCTTTCATCACATCTACCCCAATCCCATCTTTCCGCATATACAGTAGACCGATTGTTCCTATGCTTAAGAAAAGAATTATAGCTCCCCACTGAGACAGCGTAGGAATAACGCCGCCAGGAATGACATAGGTCTGAAAAAGAAAGTCGTTTTCTACTCTGTTCCCATCGATAAAAGCGATACCATCGGCGTAACTTCCCATGAGTTCCGCATCATAGCTTAAGACACTATAAGGACATGCTATTAAATCATATGAGAACAATATTGTATACTGATTACCTGCAACAACAGGTATAGGAGTATCTAGTATAAATGAAAGTAATCCACTGGAATTGCTTAATGACATAAAGGAGGAAGAAAGTACATTACCTGTTAGTCCTTCTCCTTCTAATAATATAATCCCTTGTTGAGCTGTCTGAAAACATATATCGTCTGTCAGATTGGGGATCTGAACAGTCATGCTTACCGATACGCTGGTCATACTTCCTGTAATTCCTGCTGTAAACGATTGTCCTGTTCCTATTCCGTAGGGAAAAGCAACATCCGAAGTAATTCCAATAAAATGATCCTGATCTAAATCCGGAGAATGGACAGTAAGTGATCCGAGTAAAAACATGAATATACATAGCTTCTTCATAATAAATAGAGTTTTTAAAAACCTTAGTTAATAATTCAGGCAACTCTACTTTCCCGATAACCTATAAAATAGAATAACGAGAAAAGGGGATGGTCGTAAGACCAATCCCCTCTCAGAAACATTGTAAATGTAATCTTTTTCTACTCTTGAACCAACTCGAAGTCCAACTTTCCAGTTACTTCCTTGTGTAGGTTAAGTGTGGCAGAGTATGTGCCTATTTCCTTAACGTCGTCTGGAATTTCGATTTTCTTTCTTTCAATTTCCACTTCTAGCTGCTCTTTAAGGGCTTGTGCTATCTGTACATTGGTAACTGATCCGAAAATCTTTCCAGAGACACCTGCTTTCACGCCCACCTTAATGGTTACGTCAGCAAGTTTCTGTACAAGTTCTTGATATTCTTCTTTTCTAGCCGCTTCCTTAGCTTCTACATCAGCAAGAATTTTCTCAAGTTTTTTCATGTTAGTAGGATTAGCAATTACGCCGAACCCTTGTGGGATAAGATAGTTTCTTCCGTAACCATTTTTCACGGAAACTACATCGTGCTTATATCCCAGCTTATCTATATCTTTTAATAATATGATATCCATTGTTTACAATTTAGAAAGTTAATTACTTCAGTAAGTCTGCTACATATGGAAGAAGAGCTAAATGTCTTGCTCTTTTAATCGCAACTGCAACTTTCTTCTGATACTTAAGTGAGTTTCCTGTGATCCTTCTAGGAAGAATCTTTCCTTGCTGGTTGATAAACTGTAGCAAGAAATCTGGATCCTTATAGTCTATGTGCTTGATACCGAACTTTCTGAATCGGCAATATTTTTTTCTTTTCTGTCCTAGCTTAGGATTACTTAGAAATTTTATATCATCTCTTGATGCCATTTTTTTCCTTTTTAATTTTTATTAATTACTCTTCTTCTGATGATGGTGCTGGTGCTGCCGCTTTAGGCGCTTCAGCCTTAGCTGGTTCCGCTTTAGCAACAGGTGCCGCCGCTTTAGGCTCTTCAGCTTTAGCTGGTTCCTCAGCTCTAGGCTTGCCTATTAATCCGGCACGCTTGTCAGCATTATACTTTACTCCATATCTATCTAAGCGGATAGATAAGAACCTCATGATTCTTTCATCTCTTTTTAGAGCAAGCTCTAGCTTAGGAATCGCTGCACCGTCTGTCGAGCTGAATTCAATAGAGTAATAAATTCCAGAAGATTTTCTGTTAATGGGATAAGCTAGTTGCTTAAGCCCCATGGCATCAGTATGTACAATAGAAGCACCTTCATTCTTGATGAGGTCTTGGTACGTCTGAGCTGTCGATTTAATTTCATCGCCTGACAGTACGGGATCGACGATGAAAGTCACTTCATAATTATTCATTGTAATTGAAGTAGTGTTTTAGTTTATGAAATAATTTTTCTAAAGGGCTGCAAAGATAGGCCTTTTCCTTGAATATCAAAGGATAAGCAACATGTAATTGAAGAAGTTGTTGCACAATCCTTTACCCCATAGTTATAGTTTATACCCTAGAGGATAACCTTTTCTTTTAAAGGTCTCAATTTTAAAACTGATATGGCTTCTAGAAATCGGTAGATCCTCTCACCATAGCTACAGGCATGTCGCGATTATAATTACCAGAAATAGAAGGAGATTGTCTGTTTCCCGTATACGTCTTGACATTCTCTTGAATATAACCGAAAAGTTCTGCTATAGATACGATGCCATCTGTGTTACCATCGGCCCAGCCGTGTAATCCTTTCAAGAGAAAGTGGCTGAAAACACCCTGGCGCAAGCCTGCATATTCAAGAGATTGCTCTTCTGCCTTGGAAGAAGTAAGAATAGCCGTGCCCCCATCTGTATTATTGATCTTGGTATAAAAGTCTTTAAGGGAACTGCTATATGGTGCTCTTGAAGCAGATAAACTTCCAGAATAACAGGCATCCGCAATCACCAATCGGTGCTTAGCCTCTGATCTGTCAAGCAAGTCATATACTTCTCGGTGCGATAAACTGTTGTTGTATCCGTCGAAATCTATCGGCAAGAAACGGCCTTGAAGGCCATGACCTGAATAGTACATGATCACAACATCGTCTTTATCCGCTTTATTAAACAAGTTCTTCATAGAAGTTCGGATGTTTTCTTTCGTTGCAACCTCATCAATGAGCAAAGAAATATTTCCTTCTTTTACCGCCCCTCCTTCTGGGCTTTTAAGGAAGGCATATAATCTATACGCATCATCGTCTGTATACTTGAGAGACGGCATGTGGTTATAAGAAGAGATGCCTATAATGAGTGCATACATTTCTGTTTTCCCATCTGCTGCCTTGCTTTCATTGCGTACAGGTTCGTTTTCGAAATCCGGTTTGTTATATAATTGTCTAACTGGTTTTCCTGATGCCCAGAATGCGCTATATTTTCTTCCGCTGGCAAAAGTCATTACCCCTTCTCCATCTGGACTGTGGTTCTTCCAGCCACCTTGGTACACATCACCATTGGCATAAAAGCAAGTTCCTATTCCTTCTGGATTACCGCTTATGTGGTTTCCTATAAAGTAACTGCCATCTCTATAGGTATACTTACCTTTTTCATTGTGGCAATATTCGCTGTTGCAGTTTTTATCCTTGCCTGTAGATTCCGTTCTGTTTTTCTGCTTGGTTGCAGCAGTCTGCTTATGTCTAGTTACTTTATTTTTCTGTTTAACCTTAGTTACGGAATTGTTTCTTCTTACAAGTTTCCCTACTCTCCATAAGCCTGCGTGTACTCTTCCCGATGGGTCTATGAAGGTTCCTTGTCCGTGTTCTTTTCCGTTTTTAAATAAGCCCTCATAGGTTGCTCCACTCTTATGGGTCAGCTTGCCGCGACCTTCGGCTTTGTTTTTCTTCCATGTGCCGTCATATATACGGCCATTGGCGTAGGTTAAAATGCCTTGTCCTTGAAGCTTGTTTTTATAGAATTCTCCTCGGTATATAGATCCGTCACTGAACGTATAGGCTCCTTCTCCGTGACGTTTTCCAGCATCCCAATTTCCTTCGTAGTGGTCACCGCTTTTAAAATCAATTATACCGAAGCCATGTGGTTTACCATTGACGAAGTCCCCTGCATATACACTTCCATCCTTGTACTTATATTTCCCCTCTCCTAGCTTACAATTTCCTGTAAGGCAATCTGCAACTGTGTCTTGTGCATAAAGCGAAAAGATAATAACGAAGAAAATCACCAAACTCCTCATGGGCATTCATTTTGTGTCAAGGCATCGGTTATGGGTGGGATACATTGACTATTATAAAATCTATGGTGTAAAGATTTTCTTGCGAGAGAGTGGGTTTTGAGGGTGGATAATGAATATATAACTGCAATCTTGTTGAAGTTATTGTTATTGATTAAGGCAAAGATCGTTCCAAGCAATTATTCGTGCTCCTAAGTGAAGTTATGTAGAGGATTATATACCTTTACATTATTACTGAACCCTTAGACATCTATTGCTTATGAAAAATATAATATTCCTTGCTGTTGTCTTATTGTTAATTGCTTGTAAGCATACGCCTACTGAACCTGTTACAGAAGAAGGGGGAGCTGAAGTGTATGGTGCTTCCTTAACCGATGCCCCTATAAAGAAAGTATCGGAAGTTTTATCTATGCTTGAGACCAACGAGGTTGTAGAACCAGTAACGGTAGAAGCTACAGTTGAGTCTGTATGTCAGGCTAAAGGGTGCTGGATGAATCTCTATGAGGATGGTTCAGAGGACAAGATGTTCTTCGTAAAGTTTAAAGACTATGGTTTCTTCATGCCGATGGATATTGCTGGAAGAAAAGTGGTCGTACAGGGAAAAGCATATAAGGAACTTACCAGCGTAGATGAACTGCGTCACTATGCCGAAGACGAAGGAAAGACTGAAGAAGAAGTCGCCGCCATTACAGAGCCTGTAGAGGAATACAAGTTTATGGCTACCGGAGTAAGATTGCTTCCTTAATTATTTATTACTACTGTCTCTCTTGGATTCGTTGTCGGGCCGATTTAGCTTTCTGGTGTAGGCTTGCTTTGTATTGATCTGGGTTCATATCTAGACATTGTTCCAGATATTTCAGTGCTTGAGCGGGTTTACCTTGCTGTTCTAGAATCAGAGATATCTGCAGTGCGGCATTGCATCTCATGTAAGATTTTTCTGGCTTTCCCTGAATAGACTTGACGAAATACTCAATCGCTTCTGGATAATTCTTGAGCATCTGTGTGATCCTGCCCATTCTATAATTATATTCTAGGACATGGGTTTCGTCTTGAAATATATATGCTTTTCTTACAAGAAAATCATATGCTTTTCTATAATAGGCTCCATCGAATAATAACCTTGCTTTTAGCAGGTCGGGATGAGGAATATTGTTTTCTTTGGCTTCTTTCTTAGCCTGCTTATCTTCATCCACTAAATCTGATCCTACCTCTGTAAGTATACGCATGTGTTTCTTATACTTAGCCAGATCATCCTCCATTATTAGTGCATGCCACGCCAGCTTCTGATGGGCTTCTTTAATAAAGTGTTCTCCTCTAAAGTTGTCGAGGTAATCAAGTATATACGTGTCCGCATCATTGTCATTCCGATACAATTTAAACTTACCCAGTAAGAAATTTAAATAGTGAAACGGCAATTGTCTTGCATCCTGGCTTCTATTTTCAAGCAATTGAATCGCCTGATCATTATATCCATTTTTCTGTGCAAGGTTAGCAACAATAAAAGTTAATAAAGGATTGTTTTTTTTGTCTAGGTATCGCTTACGCAAATGTTCCCATGCTTTACTTTTCTCGTTGTTCTGGTAATGGAGGATATATGCATATATTATGTGGGCTTCATCTGCAAACATTGTTTTTTTCTTGTCCTCTTGCTCGACCAATGTTTTTATTTCTTGTGTACCTTCTGCTATGGATCCATTGATACTAAACACAAACCGTACGACGCCAGGAACGTTTTTAGCAAGTACATGTATAACGCTTAAACTCTTGTAATTCAACAGGAAGTCTGGATATAGTTTTCTGTTTTTTTCTAATAAGCCATACGCCGAATATACTTCTTTAGCAGCGGTGAACCGCTCATTAAACTTCAATCGGACCAATGCCCACTGCAGGTTAATTTCTGCTTGTGAAAAGCGGTAGTAAGGACTCAGCTTATCTGCCTTCTTGATTTTATCTAATCGGTAGTCTTTATTCTTTTTTAATTGCTTGAAGACTTTCTCTTCTTCTGTCACGAATACCTTGAAGAAGTCTATGTAGTTTTCAATATGGTAGACCAGTGCGTTTTCTGGGTCACTTTTTTTGATTTCGTCAATCTTAATCTGTGCTTCCTCTAATCGTAGGTTTATAGATAACTCATACGCTTCTTCTAAATCGGGTGTAATTTTAAAATACCCTTGAGCCTGAGCAGGCGCTGCGGATAATATCAACCCAATCCATAAAACAATGATTTTATATCTTCTATACATATACAAGAGTAAAATAGAAAAGCCTTGTAGAGGAGTTCCTTACAAGGCTTTATATCACATATTTTTAACGCTTACGCGAGATTACTTTACTTTAACCATTCCCGCTAATTCATCGTCGACAAGGACTCTTCCGCAATGTTCGCAAGCGATGA
The DNA here is from genome assembly GCA_938044055.1 of uncultured Saprospiraceae bacterium. Taxonomy (GTDB): domain Bacteria; phylum Bacteroidota; class Bacteroidia; order Chitinophagales; family Saprospiraceae; genus JABDLO01. The sequence continues at coordinate 4,923 of CALIQO010000096.1, read as the reverse complement.
TATTCTTATGCGTTCCTATATCTATCTGCTTCTGTGCCGGAATTGTGTTAAAACAACCACCACAAGCACCTCTCGCTACAACTGCTACTGCAATTCCATTTCTATAGGTTGTTCTGATCTTGTTGTAAGACTTGAGCAGTCTTTCTTCAATTCCTTTTTTCGCTTTAGTAGAAGACTTCATAAGCTTTTCTTCTTCTTTTTCCGTCTTAGCGATGATGTCTGTAAGCTCAACTTTCTTGGTCTCTAGGTCTGCATTTCTGCTATCGAGTTTCTCTGTCGCCGCTGCAAGAACTTCATTCTTGTTTTCAAGAATGCCTTTTGTTTCTTTGGTTTTTTTCTCAGAAAGCTGGATCTCTAGATTCTGCATCTCGACTTCCTTAGTAAGGGCATCATACTCTCTGTTGTTCTTTACATTGTCGAGTTGCTTTTCATATTTCTCGATAAGGGTCTGAGCTTCCTTGATATTCGTCTCATGATTTACAATCTCTGTATTAAGGTCAGAGATAGAAGCATTTATCTTATTTATCCTTGTTTCTAGGCCGATAATTTCATCTTCTAGATCGTTTACCTCCATAGGCAATTCCCCTTTTAAGACCTCTATTTTATCGATTTTAGAGTCAATCGATTGGAGTAAAAATAATTGCTTCAGTTTTTCCTGTACTGTTAATTCTTTTGCCGCCATAGCTATAGATATTTTACTGGGTTAGTACTCAGTTCTGTATAATGGGACGCAAAGGTACTAAATTTCTGTGTTAATAGGTTATGAATCAGCGGTATTGTAAACTGCTCACTTTCATAGTGCCCTATATCGGCAATGAGGATTTCTCCATTGGCCTCGAAAAATTCATGATACTTGTAATCTGATGTTATAAAAATATCTGCTCCTGAGCGCTTAGCCGCTTCTAGCAAAAAGGAACCACTGCCTCCACATACCGCTACAGTAGAGATGTCTTCATTCACAAGATCTGTATACTTGACGATGGACGCTTGCATAGATTTTTTAAGAAAAAGAAGAAAATCCATAACTGGCATCGGTTGCTGTAGTTTTCCTATACACCCGGAGCCTACAGGAGCCTTAATTTCTTCACTTTCTTTCGGTACTATCGGAGATATTTCTTGCAAGCCTAGCTTATCAGCGATCATATTGTTTACTCCGTTCTCAAGTACATTGTCTAGGTTGGTGTGGATGGCTAGTAAGGCTACATTGTTTTTAATCGCTGCAATAATGGCTCTTTCCACATAATGTGCACCTGTTAAGCTTTTAAGCCCAGCGAAAACAATCGGGTGGTGACTGATTACTAGGTTGCATTTTTTTCTTGCTGCTTCTAAGATAACTTCTTCAGTAGCGTCCAGCGACACCATGACACCATTAACAATTGTGTGTGGGCTTCCGACAATTAGTCCAGAATTATCATAAGATTCTTGTAAGTTAAACGGGGCTATACTATTAAAGTATGCCACAACATCTTGTATAGTGGTCTCTGACATATGCTGGTATTATTTTACTTTTGAAGCCAATATTTTATCTATTACCGCACTGGTAGAATATCCTTCTATCAGTGATAATGCCTTTACTACTCCACCATGTTCTCTCACGTGTTTACTACCTACGATATTAGATATTGTATAGTCCCCCCCTTTAACTAGGACATCTGGAGTTATCGTTTTAATCAGTTTTAATGGTGTTTCTTCTGAAAACAAAATGATCATATCTACTGCTTGCAGCGCTGCAAGCACAGCTGCTCGTGATTCTTCATGGTGAATAGGTCGGTCGTCGCCTTTAAGCTTCTTTACCGAAGCATCCATATTAAGACCTATTACCAGTTTATCCCCGCAAGATGATGCTTCTTCTAGATAGGTAATATGGCCTAGGTGTAAAATGTCGAAGCATCCATTGGTAAATACGATTTCACACCCTGATTGCTTCCAGAGATCTATTTGCGTAAGCGCATCTATAGCGCGTAAGAATATCTTATGCTTCGTTTCTGCCATTTTTATTAATATAAGATAATAAAATGAATGCCAGTACTCCGAATAAGACATTGCAGAACAACTGAACGGAAAAGAATATGATGTTAGCAAATGTAAATGCGTCTATAGAGTTAACGCCATATAAAATCAGTCCACTTGAAACCAGATAGTGATAGGTTCCCATTCCTCCGGGTGATGGAAAAACAATCCCCAGTGTACCAAAGACAAAAACAACAAGACCTGCCACAGGACCTAAGTGGGAAGTAGGACCATAAGCATAAAAAGCGATGTAGGTCATCAGGTAATACATCAACCATATTACAATTGAATGTAACAGAAACCATCCCGGTTGTTTGAGTTTGAATACACTTTTTATCCCTTCTAAAAACCCTACTAAAATAGTATACACTTTCTGGCCTATTCCGGACTGAAGTAGTTTTTTCCTGTAGTAAAACAGCACTCCACACAATCCTATTATTCCGGCAATTAAAACACCCCATAGCATTTTACTCTGCAGTATTCCGCCAAATTTTTCTTCTAGATTTAAATGAGTGTCTAAGAGTTGCTTCATGTCTGAAAAGGCAACAAGAAACGTTATCCCTATTACAATAAGTAAGCTGATAACATCAATGATGCGATCTGTAACAATTGTGCCCATGACTTTTTCTGGAGGAAACCCTTCATACTTAGACAAGATTCCAGCTCGGACGAACTCTCCGGACCTAGGCACACCCAGATTCACCAGATAACCAATCATAACAGAACCGATGGCATTATGGAATCGAGGTTTACCCGTTACGGGTTCTAGCAACATCTGCCAGCGAATCGCTCGACTGACATTACTAATCATAAAAAACACCAGTATTAAAGCAATTATGGCCCAGTTGGCCCCTTTAAAATCGCTCCATATCTTCTGTACTAATGAACAATCCTCTACAGGTATCCCATCCAGTATACATTGTTCTTGATATGCTGCACTCTGATTGTTAAAAATCAGATATAGAATTATAGCTCCTATGGTAAAAAAAACAGCCGTTTTAATCACATCTTTCATACTATAGTAGCTTAAGGCGATGTGAGTCGCAATCAACTAAAAAAATTAATGAATTGGAGGAGTACCTGTGTATCAATCTTATAATTCTTGAGGATCAAGGTGTAATATAAGAATATGCTAGATTTCTAAGGCTTAAAGTCTATTACCCTACTTTGTTGTTCTCATCTGGAAACACCGTGACTGCTGTATAATCCTTCGCTTCTTCTGGTGTCATCATAGCATAACAGATGATAATAACGATGTCTCCGACTTCTGCTTTTCTAGCAGCAGCGCCATTAAGGCATACGACTCCAGAACCCCTTTCGCCTTTTATGACATAAGTTTCTAATCGCTCTCCGTTATTGTTATTGACTATCTGTACTTTCTCCCCTTCTAAGAGGTTAGCAGCATCCATGAGGTCTTCATCTATGGTAATCGAGCCTACATAATTAAGGTTAGCTTCCGTAATTGTGGCTCTGTGAATCTTAGATTTATGTATGTATAGTAGCATAGCGTCGCAAAAGTAATATTTAATACCATATCTATAAGGTTGGTAGCAATCTTTTGGTTCCTGAGAAGTGTAATTCCCATGACTTAATTGCATTCTCTATTATCGAAGCGGTTTTAAAATCAAAAATCGGTCAACTATAAAACCCAAAGACTGTTCATGATGTCTATATTTGTTTTTAGCATAGAAATTGCTTGTCCATATACAATAAAAAGAATGTAATGAAATTCGGAACCAAGGTAATACATGCTGGGATTGAGCCAGATAGCAGCAGTGGTGCAATAATGACACCTATATTTCAGACATCAACATATGTCCAGGACAGCCCTGGTGTACATAAGGGTTATGAATATGCCCGTACCCAGAACCCCACTCGTGGTGCTCTTGAAGCCAACCTTACCTCACTTGAGAATGGTGCAGACGCCATCTGTTACGCCAGCGGTCTTGCAGCAATGGATGCAGTACTTAAACTATTGTCGCCAGGAGATGAGGTTCTGTCTACCAACGATCTTTATGGCGGTTCCTACCGATTAATGACTAAGGTTTATGGTAAGTATGGAATTAAATTCAAGTTTATCGGATTAGAATCAGCAGCAACTATAGATGAGCATATTACGGATAAGACTAAGTTAATCTGGTTAGAAACGCCAACTAATCCGATGCTTAACATTGTAGACATTAAAGGTGTTGTGTCTCGGGTTCCTGATCACATTACTGTATGTGTTGATAACACCTTCGCTTCACCTTATCTTCAGAATCCTCTGGATTTAGGTGCAGACTTGGTTCTACATTCAGCGACTAAGTATCTAGGCGGTCACAGTGATGTTATTCACGGGGTTGTAATTTCTAAAGAACAGAAGATGGCAGATCAGTTGCGTTTCTTCCAGAATGCGGCAGGTGCAGTGCCTGGTCCTCAAGACTGCTTCTTAATCTTGAGAGGGATTAAGACCTTGCACTTGAGGGTACAACGATCCTGCGAGAATGCTAGAAAAATTGCAGACTTTTTAGAGGGACATAAGGCAATAAGTAAGGTATATTATCCTGGATTTAAAAATCACCCGAATCATGATATTGCAGCAAAGCAGATGAAGGACTTCGGGGGAATGGTGTCTTTCGACCTTAATAACAATTCTCAAGAAAACGCCTATACACTCTTAAGCAATACACACTTGTTTTCACTAGCAGAATCACTAGGAGGCGTAGAGTCTCTAATCGGTCATCCAGCAAGTATGACGCATGCGTCTATCCCTCGCGAAGACAGATTAAAGGTGGGTCTTACAGATTCTCTGATAAGGCTAAGTGTAGGTGTGGAAGATGCAGATGATCTTATTGCTGATCTAGATAAAGCCATACATAAAATCGGACATTGATCCGTGGATAAGGAGAAAAAATACCTTTCTATGAAGGCATG
>CALIQO010000095.1 GCA_938044055.1 uncultured Saprospiraceae bacterium | reverse complement strand
CTATGAGGGGAAGCACCAATCCGAAGTCTATGGAGAAAAAACTGTCGTCTTTAAAAAAACCAGTAGGAATAGGTAAGTCTGGGTTTACAATTGCATCGACATCATAGATAACCCTTACGGCCTTATCCTCGAACAATGCCTTGAGATTAGAATTGCTCTGGTCAAATGTATAGGTCGTATTGAAAACCTCACCTACTTGATCTAGATCTGGAAAATCAAAGCCAAGACCTGCATCCAGCAATGGACTTTCTAAGGTCAATATTCTACCATCCAGTGTTTCTACATCGAGCTGGTTCACTTGAGACCTAGTAGGCATCCCGAAACTGTTGTCTACTGATAATCTCAACTGTGGATCTTGAAACTGGATTCCGCCCGACACCCAGTTGTTGAATAAATCAACAGTAATAATGTCACCACTGATGTCAAAATTTCGCTGACCGAAATTACCAACCACAAACTTAAAATCTAAAAAATCGAAGCCCATGCTTCCATTCTCCATGACTACTGGAGTCCCATCTGGTAATCGAGCTTGGTAGATGTATGTGACACTTCCATCATCTGGTATAAGGATGTAGTCTTCAAGAGATATGTCTGGAGATCGGATTACATTGGTTCCTTCTGCCAGTCCTTCTATTAAAAAGTCTTGGCTGAAAACTTCTCCATCTTTCATAAGCTGCGGTACTTCTAGATGGATGGCAACATCTTCACGGAAAGACGAAGTCCATCTGAAGTAGACGTTGGTATTGCCCATAATGGCTTCCTCGAGAATCAATCCATCGTCTAAGGGCAAGGGCACAGAAAATACAGAATCTAGAATCGGTATTTCGATAATCCCTGGAACTGGTTGGAAAATTTCTTCGCTTGTCCTCGTAACCACCTCTCCATTGTAGATAAGAGTAACCCTACCTTCTGCATCTATTTCTACTCTAGCATCTGCATCAGAATTGTCTTGTATAGCTTGAATACTGAGGGTACTTTTAAAAATAGGAAAAGCAATCTGACGTTCTTTTTCTTCTAGATGGAATCCACCATCTGTATCTAATCCTGTACAGGCGGATAAAAAAAGAACTATGAATAAGATCGAAAAGTATCTTACTATCATATAGATTTACTTCATTCTTGCAGCATAATTAAGACATTTATTTCATCTCTCCATTACAATTGCGAATTTTAAGTATTAAGTGCAATGTAAATCACGAAATGTAAGGGTACTTGTTTCCGCTCTGTAAGGATATAGTCCGTTAATTAAAACAATGAAGTATACTTTTCTTGTACGACTACACCGTAATCCTACTCTTTATAAGCTTAATCTGGCCATTGTGATTGGACTCATGCTCCACTACATGAAACCATTTACAATAATTATTGGTAGGGCCCCAGTACCAGTTATTGTCTACACTTAATAACCATTCATCGTCTCTAGTTGCCAACTCCCTAAGCGTTATCGCTCTGACTTCTTCTAGGGTATCTAAGTAGTAGTTAAGATTATTTCCTTTTATTTCTGCTCTCCCGCGATCACCTAGTGACATCGCAGCAGAAAATCGTTTATCATCTTCTGCCGGCCAGTCTCCCCAGGATCGCCCATCGAATGTGTGCAGCTGATAAAACCGCTCTGTTGCCGCAAGATGTAAAAGCATACCTCCTATACTATTGGCATTATCGTCAAGTATAAAATCAAGTTCTTTTACACTCAACCCCCTCACTGGATTCAAGATGGCACTCCTCATCCAGTTAAGCATACTTACGAGGGTTCCTACTTGTGGTGTATATCCAGTCTTAGGGCCCACTTCATTGATGTTGTCTGTCTGACTATAATAAATAGGTACCATCGGCGCAGCTTTAAGGACAGTAGTTGACACAGCTGCTACTCCGCACGCCTGGATAAATTTTCTTCTATTTTTCATGCTTGGTGATTTATACGAGAAATATGGGAATAATCCCCTTAAAATCAAAGTATTAAGAATTTAAAGAAATCATAAACATGGAATCACGAATATTCTATTCCATTCTATGAGATGGGTTTTTCAATACACCGATAAGAGCAAGAATTTAATGCATCAGACTGGTATATTCCGCTCTTATTCATGAGGCGGATTAAGAACAATTATTTCCATCACAACTTAATGATCTGCCCTTCCTCTGGAATCTCAATCCCCTTGAACCCTTTGTCTTTCAAGAAAGATTTAAACTTCAACTGAGTATCAAGCTCACCGTGAACAAGGAATACTTTCTTCGCAGATTTCTTCTGATTCTTGATGAATTCATACATTTCAACCTGATCACCGTGCGCTGAAAAGGAATCCATGACTTCTATTTCTGCTTTCACTACCTTCCATTCTCCGAAAATTTTTAAGGTTTCTACTCCATTTCTCAGCATACCCCCTGCAGTATCTGGCGAACAATATCCCACAATTAGGAAAGTACACTTAGGATCTTCTATGTTGTTAAACAAATGATGCCGGACCCTACCTGCATTCATCATACCAGAAGAACTGATGATAACACAAGGTTCCTGAGAAGCATTGATGGCCTTAGACTCTTCAACCGACCTCACATAATTTAGATCATTAAACCCAAATGGATTATCGTCTATTAATAAATACTCATTAAGTGAATCGTCATAACATTCTGGATGTGAGCCGAATACTTGTGTTGCATTTACCGCGAGTGGACTATCCACATAGACAGGAATCTTAGGAAGTAAGCCAGCTGATTCCATCTTATCCATCATATACACAATCTCTTGTGTCCTTCCGACAGAAAAAGCTGGAATAATTAACTTACCCTTTTTCTCTATGCAAGTCTTCTGCAATACTTGAAGGAAATTTTCTGATTGCTCGGGCGGCAACTCATGTACTTTATCTCCATAAGTCGACTCACAGATTAAGTAATCTACCTTAGGCATCTTAGCAGGATCTCTCAAGATAGGTCGATTAGGTCTACCTATATCACCCGTAAATCCGATCAGGTGTTCTTTTCCATTTTCTTTAACCTTGAGCGTAACCGTACTACTCCCGAGAATATGTCCTGCATCTCTGAAAAACACTTCTACTCGATCATCGATTTTAATCCATCTCTCGTATCCACATCCTATAAATGCTTCCATTGCCGGTTGCACATGTTTACTCTTATATAGCGGAACACGGAATTGACTTTTCTTTTTCTTTCTCTTCTTGAGCAATTTTTTATTGTACCATTCTACATCGCGCTCTTGAATTTTAGCACTATCAAGCAACATAATTGCACATAGACTGCGACTGGCATGTGTACTGTATATCTGACCAGAAAAACCATCTTTTACCAACTGTGGGATTCGACCACAGTGATCTATATGTGCGTGGGAAAGAACCATGACATCTACCTCAGATGGCTTGAAGTGCCACCTATTGTTTCGCTCCCATACATGCTTGCCTTTGCCCTGAAACAAGCCACAATCAAGTAATATTTTATATCCGTCATCAAGTATTATGAGGTGGCTTGAACCCGTTACATACCTCGCTGCTCCACAGAATTGTATCTCCATTATTTTTTCGTTGTGGGGGTGAATATATAAAATGCCTTCCGTCATCTGGAAAGTTGTCTGCATAAATCGTCCGTTAAAACCCATTTCTTCTCCCTTATTCTTTTCTCCTGTCTACCTTACGGCAAATATTCTGTCCGAGCCACAACATTCAAATAAGTAAAATCTATACCGGGACACATTAAAAAAAGTTGCCATATCTTTACTATTTTTGTGGCAAATATCTTAAGAGATGGAAGATCAGGTGATTACCCTATCGGGTATGTATAAAGAATATTTTCTGGATTATGCTTCTTATGTAATTCTAGAAAGGGCTGTACCCAATATCAATGACGGCTTTAAACCCGTACAAAGGAGGATCCTTCACAGTATGAAGACCCTAGATGATGGGCGGTACCACAAGGTAGCTAATATCATAGGTAATACCATGCAATATCATCCTCATGGAGATGCAGCAATCGGTGATGCCCTTGTCAAGGTTGGTCAGAAAGATCTTCTAATTGATACCCAAGGAAATTGGGGTGACATATTTACTGGTGACTCTTCTGCTGCTCCGAGATATATCGAAGCCCGATTAACGAAATTTGCTCTGGACGTAGTTTTTAATGCCCAGACAACCGAGTGGCAAGTGACATACGATGGAAGAAAAAATGAACCAATAACCCTTCCTGTTAAGTTTCCCCTTCTACTATCACAAGGTGCAGAAGGAATCGCCGTAGGACTTTCTACTAAGATCATGCCCCACAACTTCATCGAACTCATCAAAAGTTCGATAAAAATACTAGAAGGAAAAAAAGTTAAGATTTATCCAGACTTCCAGCAAGGCGGACTTATAGACGTAGCAGAATACAACAATGGCAAGCGTGGTGGCAAGATTAAAGTACGAGCAAGAATAGAACAAAAAGACAAAAACACCTTACTCGTCAAGGAGCTACCCTATGGAGTCACCACAAATAGCCTTATTGAAAGTATCCTTAAGGCCAACGACAAAGGGCAAATAAAAATTAAAAAGGTAATTGACAACACGTCTAAGTTCGTAGAAGTAGAATTACAACTGGCCCCAGGCATTTCCCCTGAGGTAACCATAGATGCCCTATATGCATTTACGAATTGTCAGATATCTATCTCTCCCAATGCATGTGTCATTATAGACAACAAGCCTCACTTCTTGTCGGTACTTGATATACTAGAACACTCAACACACCAGACCCGAGACTTACTGGGGCAGGAATTAGAAATCCGTAAAGGAGAACTCGAAGAGAAGTGGCACATGGCCAGCCTTGAAAAAATATTTATTGAGAATAGGATCTATCGAGACATAGAAGAATGTGAAACATGGGAAGCTGTCATAGAAACCATAGACAAAGGACTGAAAAAATATGTTGCTACACCCAGTGACAATAAAGGTAAGTCTGAAAAGCGTATCGTCATGATGCGCGATATAACAGAAGAAGACATCGTCAAGCTGACTGAAATTAAGATTAAGCGGATATCTAAATACAATACTTTTAAGGCCGATGAGAACATCGCCAAGATTGAAGAAGAGCTAAAGGAGGTGAAGCATCACTTGGCTCACTTAACTGAATATGCGATTGCCTATTTCGAGCGTCTACTAGAAAAGTATGGCAAAGGGAAAGAAAGAAAAACAGAAATAACATCATTCGAGAAAGTACAGGTTCAGCAAGTCGTGTACAACAATGCCAAGCTTTATGTAAATCGCAAGGAAGGCTTCGTAGGAATGGGTATGAAGAAAGAAGAATTCGTAAGTGATTGTTCAGACATTGCAGACATTATAGCTTTTACCAAAGATGGGAAATTCAAGGTTACCCGCATAGCCGATAAAACCTTCGTCGGGAAGAATATCATACACTGTGCAGTATGGAAAAAAGGAGACAATCGCACCACATACAATATGATGTACCTAGATGGAAAAACAGGAAGAGCAATGGCTAAGCGATTTCAGATTACATCAATAACTAGAGATAAGGAATATGATTTAACCAAGGGAGCCAAGGCAAGTAAAGTATTGTACTTCGCCGCCCAACCCAATGGTGAAGAAGAAACGGTAAACCTTCAGTTATCTCCAGGCAGCAAGGCCAAGAAAAAAGTTTTTGATTTTGACTTTGCAGAGATAGGTATTAAAGGCAGAGGTGCTGGAGGCAATATTGTAACTAGATATCCTGTACGTAAGGTAAGCCATGTCGCTTTAGGAAAATCAACCCTCGGGGCTCAGAAAGTATGGATGGATGAAGTAAGTGGCCGCCTCAACGAAGAAGAAAGAGGAACATACTTAGGCGCATTCGATACAGGACAGCATGTCCTCGTTATATATAAGGAAGGAAGCTACGAAATCAACGAACTCGACTTAACTAAAAAATACGATACCAATAAAGTTGTTTACATCGGTAGATACGATGAGACACAAGCCATTAATGTCGTATATCATGATGGAGAAAAAGGGTGGACCATGGTTAAAAGATTCCAAGTAGAAACCAGCTCCAATGATCAGAAATTCAATTTTATTTCAGAATCATCGGGTTCCAAACTTTACTATG